>JBAYOZ010000044.1:0-11188 GCA_041677965.1 Pusillimonas sp. | reverse complement strand
TTCCAGCGCATTGGCGATCTGGCCTGGGCGGCGGGCGACATGCAGGCACGCGGGTTCTTGCTGGGCGGTACGGCCGGGCGCACAACCCTGAACGGCGAAGGTCTGCAGCACGAAGACGGCCACAGCCACATTATGTCGGCGCTGATTCCCAACTGCGTGTCATACGATCCGGCCTATGCACACGAGCTGGCTGTCATCATCCAGAATGGCCTCAAGCGCATGGTAGAAAACCAGGAAAACGTTTTCTACTACATCACCGTGATGAACGAGAACTATGCCCAGCCTGGCCTGAATACCGGTGACGAAGAAGGCATCATTCGCGGTATGTACAAGCTCAACAGCAATGGTGCTGGCAAGCTGCATGTGCAACTGATGGGTTCGGGCACGATTCTGCGTGAAGTGCTGGCGGCACAGGATTTACTGGAAAAAGACTGGGGTGTGACGTCCGACGTCTGGAGCGTTACCAGCTTTACCGAGTTGCGCCGTAACGGTCTTGATTGCGAGCGCGAGCGTTTGCTGCGCCCCGATGCCAAAGACCTGCCGGTGCCCTACGTCACACAGCAATTGCAGGGCACACAAGGCCCCATCGTTGTGTCTACCGACTACGTCAAGCTGTTCGGTGATCAGGTTCGCCCCTTCATTCCCGACAACCGCCGTTTCACTGTGCTGGGAACAGACGGTTTCGGCCGTTCTGATTTCCGTGCCAAGCTGCGTGAGCACTTCGAGGTCGATCGCCATTTTGTAACGGTAGCGGCCTTGCGTGCGCTGGCCGATGACGGCCTGTTCCCGCTTGAAAAGGTGGCTGAAGCCGTTCGCAAGTACGGTATCAACCCCAACAAAGCCAACCCGCAATACGCCTGAGGGAGACGACATGAGTAACCTCGTCGAAGTTAAAGTGCCCGATATCGGCGACTTTAACGAAGTAGAAGTCATTGAAGTCATGGTCGCCGCAGGCGACATGGTCAAAGAAGAACAAAGTCTGATCACCGTCGAGTCCGACAAGGCCTCAATGGAAATCCCGTCAACGGCATCAGGCCGGGTCAAGTCTGTCAAGATCAAGGTCGGTGAAAAGGTCAAGGAAGGCTCCCTGATTCTTGAACTTGAAGCTGAAGCGGGCAATGCGGCTGCTCCTGCGGCTGCAGCCAGCGCCGCTGCTGCTGTGGCGCCTGCCGCAGCCGGTGCCGCACCTGCGCCCGCAGCGGCATCTGCTGCCAGCAGCGAACGTGTCATGGTTGAAGTGCCTGATATTGGTGACTTTGCCGAAGTCGAGGTCATTGAGGTGCTGGTTGCGCAAGGCGACACCGTTAGCGCAGAACAAAGCCTGATTACCGTTGAATCAGACAAGGCCTCCATGGAAGTGCCGTCATCGCACAGCGGCGTCGTGAAATCGGTCAAGGTCAAAGTCGGTGACAAGGTCGCCAAGGGCTCTGTCATCATCGAAATCGAAAGCCAGACGGCACCTGCGAACGTAACTGCACCTGCGGCAACACAGGCTGGTGCAGCTTCGTCCGAACCTGCCGCTGTTACCACCAGCCAGGCCCCGGTGGCTTCGGCAGCTGTCCCGCCTGCGGGCCGGCCGTCACCCACCGAGGCCTATGTCAGCGACAAACCCCTGAACACGCTGCCGCACGCATCGCCGTCGGTGCGCAAGTTCGCCCGTGAACTGGGTGTTGACCTGGCCCGGGTGCAGGGCAGTGGCCCCAAGAAGCGTATTTTGGCCGACGATATCCGTTCCTTTGTCAAGCAAGCCCTGGCAGCAGGCACAGGCGCAGGTGCTGCCGCTTCGGCGCCAACGGGTGGCGGTTTCAGTGTGCTTGACTGGCCCAAGGTTGATTTCGCCAAGTTCGGGCCCATCGAAACGAAGCCCTTATCGCGCATCAAGAAATTGTCGGGTGCAAATCTAAGCCGTAACTGGGTCATGATTCCGCACGTCACCAACAATGACCAGGCCGACATTACTGACCTCGAGGCCTTGCGTGTACAGTTGAACAAAGAGAACGAAAAATCGGGCGTCAAGGTCACGATGCTTGCCTTCCTGATCAAGGCCTGCGTTGCTGCGCTCAAGAAATTCCCTGAATTCAATGCGTCGCTTGAAGGCGACAACCTGGTGCTCAAGCAGTATTTTCACATCGGTTTTGCCGCTGACACGCCTAACGGGCTGGTGGTTCCGGTCATTCGCGATGCCGACAAAAAAGGCATTGTTGAACTGGCTCTCGAAACCTCTGATCTGGCCCGGCAGGCGCGCGACGGCAAGCTGTCGCCCGCGCAAATGCAGGGCGGCTGCTTCACGATTTCGTCGCTGGGTGGTATTGGCGGTACGTCGTTCACACCCATCATCAACGCGCCTGAAGTTGCCATTCTGGGTGTAATGCGCTCGGCACATCAACCGGTCTGGGACGGCAAGGCGTTTCAGCCGCGCCTGATGCTGCCCTTGTCGTTGTCCTATGACCATCGTGTCATTGATGGCGCTGCCGCTGCACGCTTTAATGCTTATCTGGGCAGCCTTCTGGCTGACTTCCGTCGCATCGCGCTATAAGGGTCACTATGAGCAGCGTAGAACTGAAAGTTCCCGACATTGGTGATTTTGCCGAAGTCGAAGTTATCGAGGTGCTGGTCAGCGTGGGTGATACCGTTGCCGCTGATCAAAGCCTGATTACCGTTGAGTCTGACAAGGCATCCATGGAAATTCCGGCCGAGCAGGGCGGGGTAGTGCGCCAGATTCTGGTCAAGGTGGGCGACAAGGTTGCCGAAGGCTCGGCACTGGTCGTGGTTGAGGCCAGTGCCCCAGCCGCCGCCTCGCAAACGTCTGGCGCTGGTAATTCAGCCGCTGGTGCGGCCGGTTCTGGTGGCCCTGCACCAGCAGCCGCCGCTGATGCAGCATCTGCACCAGCGGCGGCTGCATCGGCTTCCGGCACCACCGCAGCGCCGGCCCCAGCCACGTTCACGGGTTCAGCCCAGGCACAATGCGATGTGCTGGTGCTGGGTGCCGGCCCGGGCGGGTATTCAGCAGCCTTTCGTGCCGCCGATCTGGGCCTGTCGGTCATTCTGGTCGAGCGTTACGACACCCTGGGCGGCGTTTGCCTGAACGTCGGGTGCATTCCGTCCAAAGCCTTGCTGCACACGGTTGGTGTGGCCGAGGCGGCCAGGTCGCTGGCCTCGCACGGCTTCAGTTTTGGTGAACCCACCATCGACCTTGATGCGCTGCGTGGCTACAAAGACAGTGTGGTCGCCAAGCTGACCGGCGGCCTTGCCGGCATGGCCAAGGCGCGCAAGGTCAAGGTACTGACCGGCACCGGGCAGTTTGTTGACCCCAACCATATGTCGGTTACCGACGCCCAGGGCAACAGCCAAACCGTTCGTTTTGGTTCGGCCATCATTGCGGCAGGCAGTCAGTCGGTCAAATTGCCTTTCATGCCCAACGACCCGCGTGTGGTCGATTCAACCGGTGCCTTGCAGCTGCGTTCCATCCCTAAAAAAATGCTGATCGTTGGCGGTGGCATTATTGGTCTGGAAATGGGTACGGTTTATTCGGCGCTGGGCGCTCGTCTTGACGTCGTCGAGATGCAGCCAGGCCTGATGCAGGGTGCCGACCGTGACCTTGTCAAGGTCTGGGAAAAAATGAATGCCCGCCGCTTTGATCGCGTCATGCTCAATACCAAAACGGTCGGGGCTGAAGCCAAAGACGACGGTATCTGGGTGACCTTCGAAGGCAAGGGTGCGCCAGACGGCCCGCAACGTTACGATCTGGTCTTGCAGGCGGTAGGGCGCGTGCCTAACGGGCGCAAGATTGGTGCTGAACATGCCGGCGTGGCGGTGTCCGATCGCGGCTTCATTACTGTTGATCGACAGCTGCGCACAAACGTGCCGCATATCTTTGCCATTGGCGATATTGTGGGTCAACCCATGCTGGCCCACAAGGCTGTCCATGAGGCACACGTGGCCGCTGAAGTCATTGCCGGTCAAAAGAGCTATTTCGATGCACGGGTCATTCCGTCGGTGGCCTACACCGACCCTGAAGTGGCCTGGGTTGGCTTGACCGAAGAAGAGGCCAAACAGCAAGGTATTGCCGTAACCAAAGGTCTGTTCCCGTGGGCGGCCTCGGGTCGCGCCATTGCCAACGGGCGTGACGAAGGCTTTACCAAGCTTCTGTTCGATGCCGAATCGCATCGCATTGTCGGTGGCGGCATTGTCGGCACGCATGCCGGTGACCTTATCGGTGAAATTGCACTGGCGATCGAAATGGGCGCTGATGCAGTCGATATCGGCAAGACTATTCACCCGCATCCCACACTGGGTGAATCCATCGGCATGGCGGCTGAAGTGGCTCATGGCACATGTACCGACCTGCCACCGCCGCGACGCAGGTAAAATGGTTGTTTTTTGAGCATTTCCCATGTCGCAACTACCCACCTCAGCCAGTTCGCTTGCCGACTGGCTGGGTTTTCTTGAAACGGCCCATCCCAAAGCCATCGATCTGGGCCTGACCCGTGTGCAAACGGTGGCGGCCCGGCTGGGCGTTGCACAACCCGAAAGTGTCGTCATCACGGTCGGTGGTACGAACGGTAAAGGCTCAACCTGCGCCATGCTCGAAGCCATTTTGCTGGCAGCCGGTTATAAAGTGGGCCTGTATACGTCGCCGCACCTTGTAAATTTCAATGAACGCATCCGGGTGAACGGTGACAATGTCACTGATGCCCGTATCGTGGCCCAGTTTGATCGTATCCATCGGGCGTGCAACGACGTTTCTTTAAGCTACTTTGAATACGCCACCCTGGCGGCCTTGTGCGAATTCGTCGATAACCCTGTCGATGTCATCATTCTTGAGGTCGGTTTGGGTGGTCGGCTCGATGCCGTCAATCTGGTTGACAGCGATTGTGCCATCATCACCAGTGTCGATATTGATCACACCGAATGGCTGGGCGACACCCGCGAAAAAATCGGCTGGGAAAAGGCACACATCTATCGTGCCGGTCGACCGGCAATTTGTGCAGACCCGGTACCGCCACAAACCCTGGTCGACTACGCTACTGACCTTGGTGCCGATCTGTGGTTGGTCGGCCGCGACTTCAATTATTCGGGCGACCGCCAGCAATGGGCATACGGCGGGCGCGCGCAGCGTCGCAGCGGTCTGGCTTACCCGGCTTTGCGAGGCGCAAACCAGCTGCTTAATGCCAGTGCTGTTCTGGCCGCCCTTGAGGCCTTGCGCGATCGCCTGGCAGTACCTCAACAAGCTGTACGTATGGGGCTTGCACAAGTCATGTTGCCTGGGCGCATGCAGATTTTGCCGGGCTCGCCTGCAGTTGTTCTCGATGTGGCCCATAATCCGCATGCAGCAGCGGTTCTGGCCCAGAATCTGGACAGCATGCCGTTCTACCCGTATACCCACGCGGTGGTTGGCATGTTTTCTGACAAGGCCATTGAGCAAACCCTGGCCAAACTGGCACCGCGTATCGACCACTGGTATTGCGCCACCCTCGACGGGCCTCGGGCAACCACCGGTCAGGCTCTGGCCGAGCATGTCCGTCGCGTCATAGGGTCTCAAGAGGGCAAAGACGAAGCTGTTACTGTATCTGTATATGACGATCCGATTCAGGCTTTTGCCGCAGCGCAAAAGCAGGCAGCCGACAATGATAGAATTCTCGTGTTTGGTTCTTTCCACACTGTCGGGCCGGTTTTAAACTGGCTGGGCCGCAAAGTTAGCTAACGTTTTACGGGTTGCCATGGGGTTTTTCTCTAAAGGGTCTGATTCAGACGAGTCACGTCGTACCTCGGCGCGTCCGAACGAGGCCCAGGCCAACGAGTTGCGCGTACGTGCGCGTCGTCGCCTTATCGGTGCCTTGGCACTGGTCGTGGCGGCTGTCATTGTTGTGCCCATGCTTATTGATAACGAACCGCCGCCCGGCAGTCCGGTGTCGCCTATTGTGGTGCCTGCAATACCAGCGCTTCCTGACCAGAATCGCGTTGACCTGGCTGCCGTGAATACAGGCAACATCACCATTGAACAGTTGCCCGACCCTGAAGGGCCGGTTGATCTGCCACCTGAAGTCGAGCCGCCTGTAGTTGCCAGCCAGCCAGAATCGACGGCCCCGAGCGCGCTGGCTCCGGTTCAAGCGCGTCCAGAACCTGCGCCCAAACCAAAGCCAGAACCTGCGCCTGCTGCAGCGGCTTCCGGTCGTACCGACGATGGCGCGGTGGCCCTGGCACTGCTGGAAGGCCGCAAGCCTGAAACTGCGGAAAAGCCTGCGGCGACCCCTGCCAAGCCAGGTAATTTTGTTTTGCAAATTGCAGCCTACACCACTGAACAAGATGCTACAGCACGGCGTAACAAGCTTGTCGATGCGGGGGTGACCAATGCCTTTGTCCAGTCGGCAACGGCCAACGGAAAAACGGCGTGGCGTTTGCGGGTTGGCCCGTTTCCCACCCGTGAAGCGGCACAGGCTGCCCAAACGCGGTTGCGTGCACTGGGTTACGACAACGGTTTCATTTCTACCAAGTGACCAGTTTTGACTATATCGTGTTGGCCATTCTGGTCATTTCCGGGTTTTTGGGCCTGTTGCGCGGTCTGGTCAAAGAAGTCCTTTCACTGATTGCCTATCTGGCCGCCTTTCTGGCGGCCATTTGGTGGGCACCGCGGGCATCGGTCTGGCTGACGCCTTATGTTGTCAACGATTTGTTGCGTACGGCGGTGGCTTACGCCGCGGTCTTTATTGTGGTGCTGCTGCTGGTAGGCCTGGTCAACGTTACGTTAGGGACGCTGGTCAAAAAGACCGGGCTTACGCCGGCCGATCATGGCATGGGAATACTGTTTGGTGTGATGCGTGGTGTATTGATTATTCTGGTTCTGGTGTCGTTGGGCGGCTATACCGACTTGCCCAAAGAGCCCTGGTGGCGTGATGCCCGCCTGTCGCCCGTCGCGGTGCAGGGGGTGCAGGCCATCAAAACAGTTTTGCCGCCATCACTGGCGTCTTGGTTGCCTTACTAAGTTTCATATTCAGGAATTTCTCATGTGCGGAATCGTTGGGGTTGCTGGCCGTAACCCTGTTAACCAGCTCATTTACGACAGTCTGTTGCTGCTGCAACACCGAGGGCAAGATGCGGCCGGCATCGCCACGTCGTATGACCAGTTTTTCAGCATGTACAAGGCTCATGGCCTGGTGCGTGATGTTTTTCGCACACGCAATATGCGTTCACTGCCGGGCAATAGCGGTTTGGGGCAAGTCCGTTACCCGACGGCAGGCTCCAGTGACAGCGTTGATGAAGCGCAGCCGTTTTACGTCAATGCGCCGTTTGGTATTACATTTGTTCACAACGGCAACCTGACCAACTGGCGTGAGCTTCGCGAAGAACTATTCCGTATCGACCGCCGTCATATCAATACCAATTCCGACTCTGAAGTCTTGCTCAATGTGTTTGCACACGAACTTCAGCAGGCGGCAACCGGCGCATCGCTGGATGACACGGCGGTCTTTGATGCGGTTTCGGCGGTACACCGTCGTGTGCGTGGCGCTTACGCTGTCATAGCACAGATTGCCAGTTTCGGTATGGTGGCATTTCGCGACCCGTACGGTATACGCCCCTTGTGCCTGGGTTCACAGGAAACACCCAAGGGTATCGAATGGATGATCGCCTCTGAATCTGTGGCGTTATCGGGGTGCGGGTTCAATTTCGTGCGCGATATTGCCCCGGGCGAGGCTGTCTTGATTGACCGTGATGGCAATCTCAGCAGCCGGCAGTGTGCCGAGGCGCCCAGACTGCTGCCTTGTCTGTTTGAGTACGTTTATTTTGCCCGTCCCGATTCCCTGATGGATGGCGTGTCGGTTTATGATGCCCGTCTTCGCATGGGTGAATATCTGGCGGATAACGTCGCCAAAGCCCTGCGTCTCGGGGAAATCGATGTCGTCATGCCGATTCCTGATTCATCCCGACCTTCGGCCATGCAGTTGGCCGCTCGCCTGGGGTTGAACTACCGCGAAGGGTTCATCAAGAACCGTTACGTGGGTCGCACCTTCATCATGCCGGGGCAGGCGGTTCGCAAGAAATCGGTGCGTCAGAAGCTCAACGCCATCGACATGGAATTTCGCGGCAAGAATGTGTTGCTGGTTGATGACTCGATTGTGCGTGGCACAACCAGCCGGCAAATTGTTGAAATGGCGCGTGAAGCGGGTGCCAACAAGGTGTTTTTTGCTTCAGCAGCACCGCCGGTTCGCTTTCCCAACGTGTACGGTATCGACATGCCCACACAAACTGAACTGATTGCCCACCAGCGCGAACCCGATGAGGTCGCACGTGAAATCGGTGCAAACGGCCTGGTCTATCAGGCTTTGTCTGATCTTGAACGAACGCTTAACGACCTGAATCCGGCCATGCGGCAGTTCGAATCGTCCTGTTTCAACGGGCAGTACGTTACCGGTGATATTGACGCGGCCTATCTTGCCCGTCTTAGCCAGACCCGCGGGGGTGCCGAGGCTGAAGCGTCTGGTGCAACTGGCGACGACAACTGATACATCTTCGATTGCCGGCATCAGGGTCTTTGGGCTCATTGACGTTTTAACGGCCTTGTTCTGCTGGAAGGATTTGATCCTGATTTTTTCAAAACACAATCTGCCCCGTTGCCCAGTGCAACGGGGTTTTTTTTGGTGTCGCTTGCACATATGGGTTCGTATGTACATATGGGTTCGCTTGCACACGCCAGTCACCTTCGTTGCATGTCATCAGTGAACTTATCGGTATAAACCCGGGTATCCCGATAAGTTGATCTTAAATAAAATTTGAACATATTGTTCATAAATGAACCTTACGCGAACAGATCATTGTGTTCTGTCGCATCGCACAAGTATCAACGGAGACGGTTATGACAACGCAGCGTATTGGCATTTCAGGGGCAGGTATTGGCGGGTTGACAGCGGCAATTGCGCTGCAAAAGCTTGGCAAAGATGTGGTGGTCTATGAGCAGGCCAAGGGGTTTGCCCGTGTTGGGGCGGATATCAATCTGACGCCCAACGCCGTGCGTGCCCTTGACGGCCTGGGTATTGGTGACGCATTGCGCGAAACGGCTGCACGGCCAACGTACCGCATCAGTCGTGACGGCTATACCGGTGAAGAAACATCGCGCATCGAAATGGCACAGGCAGCACAAGATAAATACGGCGCACCGCAACTTACCTTGCACCGTGCCGACCTGATGCACGCGCTTGAAAATGCCGTGCCAGCAGGTACCGTGCAGTTCTCGCGGCGTGTTGCCAGCGTTGCGCAGCGTCACGGCCAGGTTCACATTACCTTTGAAGACGGTTCAACCGACGTTGTCGATGTCTTGATTGGTGCCGACGGTATCCATTCGTCGGTTCGCACCGCGCTGTTCGGTAAAGAAAAGCCGGACTTCACCGGAGTGGTGGCCTATCGTGCTGTCGTTCCGGCTGAAAAGCTCTCGGGCATTCCCAACCTGGATGCTTTTACCAAATGGTGGGGGTCGATTCCCGAGGTTCAAATTGTGACTTTCCCCCTGAATCTGGGCAAAGATATTTTCATTTTTGCCACCATACCGCAAGAGGGCTGGAACCTAGAGTCCTGGACTGCACCTGGTGATGTCAGCGAGTTCAAGTCGTTGTACCAGGATTTTCACCCTGAAGCCCTGGCGGTACTCAACGCATGCGACACCGTTTTGAAGTCGGCGTTGTACGTGCGCGATCCGCTGCCGCGCTGGTTTGAAGGGCGTTGCGTACTGATGGGCGATGCCGCGCACCCCATGATGCCGTTCATGGCGCAAGGGGCGGGCCAGGCGATTGAAGACGGCATTGTTCTGGCCCGCTGCCTGGCTGACCCGTCGTATCCGTCGGTCGACGCTGCCTTGCTGGCGTTCCAGGATTCACGCCTTGCCCGGACTTCACAGATCCAGATCGGCTCACGCGGCAATAACTGGCTCAAGGCCGGCAGCAACGCCGATTGGGTCTACGCTTACGACGCCTGGGGTGTGCCTTTGGGTGAACCTGCCGGGCAGGCAGCATGAGCCCAGCGCGTCGCGCTCCGGGTCAGGCCGACCTGGCAGATAACTCGACGACAGGGCTGGTTTCCCCGGTTATTCGGGGGTTGCGCTTGCTCGAGTTCATTGCCCAGGGGGGCAGCACCGAAAATCTTAGCGAAACAGGTCGGCTGATCGATGTCAATCGGGTTACCGTCATGCGCTTGCTGGCCACGCTTGAGCACGAAGGCATGATTGAAAAATTACCGGGTGGCGGTTATCAGGTCGGCTTGCGCTACCTGACCATGGCGGCAAAGGGCATGGGGGGGCACGACCTGATTTCTACCGGGCGGCGCGTGGTTCGCGGGCTATGCCAACAGACGGGTCACGCCGCCTACCTGAGCTTGCCTGATGGGCCTGATATCACTTACGTGTTGCGTGAAATGCCCCCGGCAGGCCTGGTTAGTCTGATCACCATAGGCAGTCGTATTGCGGCCTGGCGCGCGGCTCCGGGTCAGGCCATGCTGGCGGCACTGACACCCGAGGCCCTGATACAGCGTGCCGAATTGAGTGCGCTTTCCCAGGCAGACCCTGACGCTTTACAGGCGCTTCAGATACGTCTGCAGGAGGTGCGGGCCCAAGGTTTTGCCTGGAGTCACTCAGGTCTTGAGCAGGGTATCAGTGCGTGCGCCGTCGCAGTTACTGACCGCAGCGGGCAACCGGTTGCCGCACTCAGTGTTGCGGGCCCTGCACAGGCGCTTGCAGAAAAAACGACCCGACGAAACCTCGAGACCACCCTGAAAGTCGCCGGGCAACAATTGTCGACGATTGCATTCAGCATCTAAGCCAGAGCATGGAGCCGAGCCGCAACCAGAGTGCCTGGGTATGATGCGTGGGTCAGTTTTCTCATGCAGTTCCGGGGTCAGCAGCCTGCGTCAAGTGTCAGGGCCGGGCATTCAGTGCCATTGACAATTCGCGTGCCGACGACTTGACTTTATTGACCAGCATGTCCCGGTCAAGCTCTGGTACGTGCACAGCGGGAACCGTCATGCCCATGGCGGCGACCACACGCCCGGTTTCGTCAAAAACCGGTGCCGCAATTGACGAGATATTTGTTTCGAAGAAACCTTCCTCAAGCACATAACCCCTGGCCTTGTCGGCCTGTACCAGGCTGAACAGTTCAAACACGGTCGGCGGTGTGTGCGGGTTGTGGATTTTCAGGTGTTCTTCAGG
>JBAYOZ010000043.1:0-11282 GCA_041677965.1 Pusillimonas sp. | reverse complement strand
TCAGCGAGCTTGCCGCGCTGGGTGTCGTCAAGGGCATCCCACACCGCCAGCCATTTGGTGGTCATGTCAGACTGGGTTTGCATCATCGCGGCACGACGGGCCTGGCGGGCTTCAATGGCAGCACGCGGATCGATTTTTCCGGAAGACAGTTCGGCCTTGCGGGCATCACGTTGCGACTTCATTTGCGCTTTCTGACCCTTCCAGAGCGACTGGCGTGCCTGCTGTGCCTGTTCGAGCAGGGCTTTCTGGGAATCGGTCAGCGCGAGCGTATCGATGAATTCTTTACTGACCCCGCCATAACCTGGCACGACCAGGGCGGCGCGAGCCTCGTGGCGCTGGTCATGGCGCTTGCCGTGATATTTACCGTCGTGCTTGTGACCGCGATAGCCATCACTGGCCGTTACCGGTGCCGACTCGGGTGCAGGCGGCGCAGCAAGCACCGGTGTGTGCAGGGCAACAGCCGCGACAACGGCAGCCAGGGAAGATGCGAGTACTGAGGATTTGCGTTGCATGATGAGACACCTGATATGAATTATGGAGTCATCATTGTCAGCCCATACCCGTTTCCGGGGTGTTTCAGCACTGACGGTAAATCTTTCAGGGGGTTTCAGGTGCCCCAGGCGGCCAGGTACTCGGCCCAGTGCGGGGCACCAGAGGCCTCGAGTGTGTCGCGCACCAGCTGCACTTCGTTTTCGTAGGCCACGGCATCGAGCTCACCCTTAAGCAGGCGGAAACGGCAATACACCAGCCAGGTGTTCACGACATCGGTTTCACAATAGGCACGTACATCGTCTTGCTGGCCTGACATCCAGGCCTTCCAGACCTGGCTACCATCCATACCGAGCTTGCCCGGAAAACCGCACAATTTGGCAAGTTCATCGAGCGGCGCATTGGCCCGGCCGTTGTACTTGGCCAGAACATCCATCAGGTCAATGTGACGGTTGTGATAGCGGCTGAGGTAATTATTGAATTTGAAGTCGCGGTCGTCATCGCCGGTATCCCAGTAACGCGGTGCAGGTACCCCATGGATAAGGCTGCGGTAATGCAGCACCGGCAAGTCGAACCCGGAACCGTTCCAGCTGACCAGCCGGGGCGTATAGTGTTCGATGGTTTTGAAAAAACCGGCGATAAGGGTTGATTCAGGGTCATCTGGCTTGCCCAGTGTTTTGACACGAAACCCCTGGGCATCACGAAACACGCACCCTACCACGGCAATTTTCTGAAGATGCAGCGGCAAAAAATCAGTGCCATGAGACTCAAGCCGGGCAGCCTGCGCGGCCAGCACGACCTGCTCATCAGACATATCTGGACCCCAGCCGTTCAGGCGACGCAACCCGTCGGTGTCAGGAATGGTTTCGAGGTCGAAGACCAGGGTCGGAATCATCGGGCCGGCAAATACGACATGGGGTTGACCGGCGTTCCGGCACGACGGATTTCAAAATGCAGCCTGGGTGATGTTGTATCGCTTTGACCCAATTCGGCAATTTTTGCACCCTTGCTGACCTGTTGCCCTGCTTTGACCAGTAACTTGTTATTGTGTGCGTAGGCCGAAATGAAACCATTTGAATGTTGCAGCAAAACAAGGTAGCCCAGGCCGCGCACGCCATTACCAGCGTACATGACCTTGCCCGAAGCGGCTGCGCTGACCGGGTCGCCGATTTTCCCTTCGATATCAATACCCTTGGTACTGGTTGTATACCCCTGGATGATCTTGCCTGATACCGGCCAGCCCCATGACACCAGGCCGGCATCAGTGGCACGTGCCGGCGTTGCAGGTTCTTTTGGCGCAGCCGTGGCAGGTGTCGCCGCAGGAGCGGGTTTCGTGGCGGGTGCCATTGACCCTGAAGAGGTGGAGGCAACAGCCGAGCCGGCCCCCAAACGCAGCGTCTGCCCAACGCGCAGTTGCGAAGGGTCTGAAATATTGTTCAGGCTGATCAGGGTGTTAACGTCAACATTGTGCATCTGGGAAATCTTGTAAAGCGTATCGCCCGGCTTTACAACATACACCCCACCCTGGGCTGCGGCATCTGAGTTCGACATGTCACTGACTGGCGCCTGTGTACCGCGCGACGCGCAACCAGCCAGCACGGCCAGCGATATAACCGCCGCGATGGCCAGTGCCCGCGAGCGTTGAATGGGCTGGCTGACCTGCACTGCAGTACCTGACGCAAACGTATTTGCGTACATAAGAAATCTCCCTTACAACTGCGTACCCGCACGAAGCGGTACAAAACGAACTGATTCAAGGTCTGTCCGGGTGAATGCGGAAAGGCCGGTGCGCTCGACAAGAATCAGGCGCTGATCGGCGCTGCCCTCGGGGGCAATCAGGCGCCCGCCAATGGCCAGCTGGTCAAGCAGTGCCTGCGGGATCTTGAGACCCGCCGCTGCGACCAGAATGGCATCGTAAGGAGCATGCGCCGGCAACCCGAGCATACCATCTGCAAACGATAAACGAACCTTTGAGCCCGATTTAACCAGACGCAAATGGCCCCGGGCAAGGTCGTACAGACCCCGGATGCGCTCGATGGCGTGAACCTCGGGAACCAGTTGCGACAGCACGGTCGCCTGATAACCACACCCTGCCCCCACCTCGAGAACGCGCTGCGGTATGCGCGGCTCGCAGACGGCGGAAATCATGCGGGCGACAACCCACGGCTGGGAAATGGTTTGCCCATACCCGATGGGTAACGCGGCGTCTTCGTAAGCACGACTGGCAAGCCCTTCATCGACAAACAGGTGGCGCGGCACAGCCATTATGGCAGCAAGCACACGTTCGTCAGTAATGCCCTGGCCGCGCAAGCGCTGCACCATCTGGGCGCGCAAACGTTCAGAGTTAAGGCCCAGATTGGCAGGCCGCCCTTGTTCAGAAGCCACGGCGGCCAGTGCTGCGCCACCTCGAGCGGGCGTGCCTGGCATGGTTACCCGGGCATTGCTGTTGGATACCGTGATGCCATTACCCAAACTGGAGCGGCCAAAACGATTGACCGTACCCTTGCCGAACGGCGAATGCATCAGGGGTTTTCGCATAGCGGACCAGCCCACCGGGAAACAGCATCGAGCTGCTCGTGGTAGGTAAGATCGAGGCGCAACGGGGTTACCGACACACAATGGTGCTCGATGGCGGCGAAATCAGTATTGTCGCCAGCATCGAAAACATTGCCTACAGGGCCAATCCAGTAAACCGGCTCGCCATAAGGTGTTGCGCTTTTAATTACAGGTTCAGATGGATGACGCTTGCCCAGGCGGGTGACACGGGTAGGGCCAAGCACATCGGCAGGTACTGCCGGAATATTGACGTTAAGCAGCACCTTGCTGTCAAGTGGCCGGGCAATATGATGCTGGACGACCTTGCGCGCCACCTGCGCTGCGGTATCCAGGTGCTTCCAGCCGCGTTCCACCAGCGAAAACGCGATGGACGGAATACCAAAGAGATACCCTTCGGTGGCCGCCGCAACCGTGCCCGAATACAAGGTGTCGTCACCGAGATTTGCCCCGTTATTTATGCCGGAAACGACCAGATCAGGGCGAAAATCAAGCAAGCCGGTCAGGGCAATATGCACGCAGTCGGACGGGGTGCCGTTGACGAAGAAAAACCCATTGGCCGCCTGGCGCACCGACAAGGGACGGTTGAGTGTGAGCGAGTTGGATGAACCACTGCAGTTGGTTTCCGGGGCTACCACGGTGATATTGCCAAGACCCGACAGAGCCTTGACCAACGCCTCGATACCAAGAGCGTTATAACCGTCGTCGTTAGACACGAGTATGCGCATTACACTTCCAGGGGACACTATGAATGTAGCCAATTGTACCCGCTCGGGTTCACTCGTGGCGGCCACGACGCGGTAGAATTGCCCCGCATTGACCTCTTTAAAAAACAACGACCATGAATCCACTTCTTGCCACTGCATTTGGCGTACTCATCATCGCCGGCGCCTACCTTTTGGGCTCGATTCCGTTTGCTGTGGTGGTTAGCCGCAGCATGGGTTTGCAAGATCCGCGTACCTTCGGCTCCAGAAACCCGGGTGCCACCAACGTCTTGCGCTCTGGCAATAAAACGGCGGCGCTCTTGACGCTGTTGGGTGATGCCCTGAAAGGGCTTGTCGCTGTTTGGCTGGCCCAATGGCTGGCGGGTATGCCGGGGCTGGGTATCTGGGTTGTGGCTGCTGCTGCAGTGGCCGTCTTTCTGGGCCACGTCTACCCTGTGTTTCTGGGCTTCAAGGGCGGCAAAGGCGTGGCCACTGCCCTTGGGGTTTTACTTGGCCTGCAACCGCTGCTGGCACTGGCTACCGTACTGACATGGCTGATTGTGGCTTACGCCAGCAAATACTCGTCGCTGGCAGCCATCATGGCGGCGATTTTCGCACCCCTGTACTATTTGTTTGGCGGCAATATTGCGTGGCGTCTTGAGCCCGTAATAGTGTTTGCCATTATTGTAATCAGCGTGCTGCTGTGCTTTCGGCATGGCGCCAATATTACCCGCCTTATGCAAGGCACAGAACCACGCATTGGTACGGGCAAGGAAGCCGCCCGCAACCCGCCGAAAAAACACTAGATTTCGTCAAGCGGCCAACGCGGCCGTACCGTAAACGCATGTGACTTTGCCTTGTCAAGGTCGACCAGTCCGGCATTGACACGCTGCGCCGCAGCGAACGCAATCATGGCGCCGTTATCGGTACACAACGACAGGGGCGGGAAGAACACTTCGCCACCACGACGTGCCATTTCTGACTGCAACCGGGCACGCAAATGGCGGTTGGCGCCCACCCCACCCGCCACAACCAATCGCTTCAGGCCCGTCTGCTTCATGGCTGCAAGTGATTTTGCGGCCAGCACATCAACAATGGCCGCTTCGGTGGCCGCGGCCAGGTCGGCCTTTGCCGCCTGAACGTCAGTGCCGGCATCGGCCTGCAGCGCCTTCATGCGCGTCAGCACCGCCGTTTTCAGGCCACTGAAACTGAAATCAAGATCGCCACTGTGCAACATGGGGCGCGGCAAGGCATATACCGAGGCATCGCCCTGCTCTGCCAGACGCGACAGCGCTGGCCCACCGGGATACCCCAGGCCCATGAGTTTGGCCGACTTGTCGAACGCCTCACCCGCCGCATCGTCGAGCGTTTCGCCCAGCAGGGTGTATTGCCCTACGCCGTCGACACGCATCAGCTGCGTATGACCGCCGGACACCAGCAACGCCACAAACGGAAATGACGGGGCGGGTTGCGCCAGTAAAGGCGACAACAGATGCCCTTCGAGGTGGTGAATGGCAATGGCGGGCAGATCACGGCCCCAAGCCATAGATTGGGCGACGCTGGCACCGACCAGCAAAGCGCCGGCCAACCCCGGGCCCGCGGTGTAGGCGATGGCACCAACGTCATCAAGCGTCAGCCCCGCTTCTGACAACGCGTCTTCAGTCAGCGGCAACACCCGCTGGATGTGGTCGCGGGAGGCCAGCTCGGGCACCACCCCGCCATAGGCCTGATGCATATCGATCTGGCTGTGCAGGGCATGCGACAGCAAGCCACGCCCGGTACAGACAACGGCAACGCCGGTTTCGTCACAGGAACTTTCAAAACCAAGAATAATCATGAGGGCAGGATGTCGGACAAAACCAGTGTGAACGTCATAAAAATAGGGGTAATTACGACCCGTAAAAGCAACAGCCACGGGTGATTACAGCTTAGAATTGCAGCGTAATATTTCCTTTAACCACGAAACATTGAACCAAATAATTCAAAGCCTGTCTGGGAGGGCAATGTATGCTGGAAAACCTGTTTAAGCTTAAAGAGCACGGAACCAACACCCGCACCGAGATTTTAGCGGGTCTGACCACGTTCCTGACCATGGCCTATATCATTTTTGTGAACCCGGCCATTCTGTCAACAACCGGCATGGACAACGGTGCCATTTTTGTGGCCACCTGCCTTGCGGCAGCCATTGGCTCATTGATTATGGCGTTTGTTGCCAACTGGCCTGTTGGTATGGCGCCAGGTATGGGCCTGAACGCGTTTTTTGCCTTCACCATTGTGGGCGCCATGGGCTACACCTGGCAACAGGCACTGGGCGCGGTGTTCATTTCGGGCATTATTTTCCTGTTGCTTACCGTCACCGGCGTTCGCACCTGGATTGTCGAAGGCATTCCAAAGTCATTGCGCTCTGCGATTGTTGCCGGTATTGGCTTGTTTCTGGCCATCATTGCCCTTAAAACATCGGGCGTTGTGGTTGGCAGCGAAGCCACGCTGGTCACCTTGGGTGACATGACGGCACCATCAACACTGTACGCGATTCTGGGGCTGTTCATTATTGCCGCCCTCGATGCCCTGAAAGTGCGTGGCGCCATCCTGATCGGCATTCTGGTTGTCACGGTGCTGTCCATCATCACCGGTCACCAGCAGTTTGGCGGCGTTTTTTCGTTCCCTCCAAGCCTGGCTCCCACCTTCATGCAGCTTGATATCATGGGCGCCCTGCAATTCGGCTTTGTGAACATCATTCTGGTGCTGGTTCTGGTCGAGGTTTTCGATGCCACCGGCACCATGATCGGTGTGGCCAAGCGCGCCAACCTGATGCCTGAAGGCAAGCCAAATCGTCTGGGCAGGGCCCTGCTGGCTGACAGTACCGCCATTGTTGCTGGCTCCATGCTGGGCACCAGCAGCACCACAGCCTACATTGAAAGCACATCAGGGGTTCAGGCCGGTGGCCGTACCGGTCTTACGGCAGCAACGGTGGCCGTGCTGTTCTTGCTGGCGCTGTTCCTTGCCCCGCTGGCCGGCTCGGTTCCCGGTTATGCCACGGCACCAGCACTGCTGTATGTGGCTGGCCTGATGCTGCGTGAAATCTCTGAAGTCGACTGGCACGATGCCACGGAGGCAACGCCGGCTGCACTAACGGCCGTCGCCATGCCCTTCACCTATTCAATTGCGAACGGTCTGGCCTTCGGTTTCATCAGTTATGTTGTCCTGAAGATCATTACCGGCCGTTTCAGCCAGATTCACCCGGCAACCTTCATTGTGGCCATTCTGTTCGTGATCAAATACGCCTTCTTTGGCGGGCACTGATACGGGCAAAACCATAGCGGCTGGCAGGCACTGCGCGTGCAAAGCACTACGTAAACCAGTACACTGGGAATACAGTAGTTGCACATGCAAGCGGCCTGCCAGCCGCTTTTTTTCAGGGAGCCCCATGAGCACAATCGAACTTACCAAAGACACTTTTCAGGCGGCTGTCCTTGACAGCAAGCCACTCATCGTTGATTTCTGGGCCCCCTGGTGTGGCCCTTGCCGCAGTTTTTCACCCATTTTTGAAAAAGTGGCTGGCAGTCACGATGACATCACCTTTGCCAAGGTCAACACCGAAGAACAGGAAGAACTTGCCGGCGCGCTTGGCATCCGCTCTATTCCAACCCTGATGGTGTTCCGTGAACAGGTATTACTGTTCAACCAGGCCGGCGCGTTGTCGGCCAGCCAGCTGGAAGAGCTGGTCGCCCAGGTCAAAACCGTAGACATGGCTCAGGTTCATGCCGACATTGCGGCACAGCAACAGCAAGAACAAAGCCAGGGTTAAGCCAGGCCTGTCAAAACGCAGCAAGCCGGCGCCAGAAAGCCACCCTAAGCGGGTGGCTTTTTTTCGAGCGTACCCTGGCCCCGCGTCAGGTTGGCAAATTCAAGCGCAAACGCACGGTAATGATCAACAGGCAGGGCCAGTTGCCATGTAACGCCCTGGCCGTCGAACTGTTCGTCTTCAATGGTTGCGCCAAAGCCATCAAGCCGCGAGCGCACCAGCGCCATGTCTGAAAACGCACAGACGCAAAAGCATGTGGCAAGGTCAAGCAATTCTGTTTTGGGTGCGGCACGAAGACATTGTGCCGCCGTACCGCCGTAGGCACGCACCAGACCGCCCGTGCCCAGCTTGATGCCGCCAAACCAGCGCACTACCAGCACTGCCACCAGGTCAAGGCCCTGGCCCTGTATGGCCTGCAAAATAGGCTTGCCCGCTGTGCCCCCAGGTTCGCCGTCGTCATTGAAACGATAGGCCTGACCGATTTTCCAGGCCCAGCGATTATGCGTTGCAGCAGGGTCGGCATGCTGGCCGATGAAATCAGCCGCTTCCTGGGGGGTACGCACTGGCGCAGCCCATACCAGAAAGCGGCTTTTACGGATGTCTTCCTGGTACGAAACGGGTTCAGACAGCGTGTAAGCCAAGCGGATTCCTAGGCCTCGATACCCCGGGATGCGAGGAAGTCATCGTAACCGCCGGCGTAGTCAATGATCTGGCCATCGTGCTGGATTTCAATAATACGCGTGGCCAGACCGGAAACGAACTCGCGGTCGTGCGAAACAAACACCAGAGTGCCTTCGAACTTTTCAAGGGCGTACTGCAACGACTCGATGGATTCCATGTCGAGGTGGTTGGTGGGCTCGTCGAGCAGCAGCACATTGTGCCGACCCAGCATAAGGCGGCCAAATGTCATACGGTTCTTTTCACCGCCCGACAGCACCTTGACCTGCTTGACGATGTCATCGGCCGAGAACAGCAAACGACCCAGAACCGAACGCATGGCCTGGTCATCGTCGCCGGGCTGACGGTAATCGGCCATCCAGTCAAACAGGTTCTTGTCAGACTGGAACTGGTCGGACACGTCTTGCGCCATGTAGCCCATATCGGCATTCTCGGACCATTTGATGGTACCGGTATCGGGGGCCAGATCACCGGCGAGCATGCGCAACAGCGTGGTTTTACCCACCCCGTTTGCACCCACGATGGCGATTTTCTCGCCGGCTTCCACCATGGCCGAATAGCGCTGGATGACCGGATGGTCGTAGGCCTTGGAGATGCCTTCGATGGTGACAGCCAGCCGATGCATGGCCTTTTTCTGTTCAAAGCGAATGTAAGGGTTCTGGCGCGACGACGGTTTGACCTCAACGGTTTCCGACTTGATACGGTCAATTTGCTTGAGGCGCGAAGTGGCCTGACGCGACTTGGACTTGTTGGCCGCAAAACGGCGAACAAAGTCTTGCAGTTCTGCGACACGCTCTTTGGCCTTGGCATTGACCGCAGTAACACGCTCGCGGGCCTGGGCGGCCGCCAGCATGTAGTCATCGTAGTTGCCGGGGTACACCCGCAATTCGCGATAATCAAGATCGGCCATGTGCGTACACACCTGATTCAGGAAGTGACGGTCGTGACTGATGATGATCATTGTGCTTTGATAGCTGTTCAGCACATTTTCAAGCCAGCGTATGGTGTTGATATCAAGGTTATTGGTGGGTTCGTCAAGCAGCAGGACGTCAGGGTTCGAGAACAGCGCCTGCGCCAGCAGTACACGCAGTTTCCAGCCCGGCGCAACCTCACGCATGGGCAGGTTGTGCTGTTCTACCGGAATATCAAGGCCCAGCAGCAACTCGCCGGCACGCGCCTCGGCCGTGTAGCCGTCGTATTCGGCAAACCTGGCCTCGAGGTTGGCCGCTTCCATGTAGTCTTCTTCGGTCGCGTCGGGGTTGGCGTAAATGGCATCACGACGGCTCATGACGTCCCACATTTCGGCGTGGCCCATCAGCACAACATCAAGCACGCGGATATCTTCGTAGGCGAACTGGTCTTGGCGCAGTTTGCCCAGACGCACACCGGGCTCGAGTGAAACGTTGCCCGAACTGGCCTCGAGATCACCACCGATGATTTTCATGAAGGTCGATTTGCCGGAGCCATTGGCGCCGATCAGACCATAACGGTTGCCCTCGCCGAACTTGACACTGACATTTTCAAAAAGCGGCTTGGGACCGAACTGGATCGTAAGATTTGCGGTAGAGATCACTTGGAGCGTTTCACCAAAACAGTAAAAATAAGGGTAACCCCGTAGTTTAACAAGGAAAACCAGCACTTGCTGGTTTAGTTAAAACCAGCAGGTGCTGGTTTAGTTAAAAGCGGGGATTACCGGTTTAGTTGAAAGCGGCAGGGGCCGGTTTGGAAATAAACCGGGGGTGCCGGTTTAATGTTCGTGCTCATCGAGCACCAGATGGGCCACGCCCTTTTCGGTGGCAATACCCACCACCCGGCCTACCGGCAAGGTTGCCTTGACCTTGACATGGCCATACGGCAAGCCTGTAACCACCGGCACCTTGACGGTGGCGCGCAGCCATTTGATAACGCTGGGCATGTCAAAGCCATTATCGGGCGAACCCAGCTTGTAGCCGTTGAAGCGACCCAGCACTATCGCTTTCTGGCGAGACAGGATGCCAGCCTGCCAAAGCTGCGCCAGCATGCGTTCGACACGGTAGGGATGCTCGGCAATATCTTCCAGGAACAGGATCCCCCCATCAATGTCGGGCATGTAGGGCGTACCCACCAGCGAGGCCACCATGGCCAGATTACCGCCCCAAAGCACGCCACGCGCATCGACCTGGTCGGCATCGGGCGACTCAAAGCTGAGGATCTCAAGTTGCCCGTTCATTGCTTCCACAAACAGGTCGGCCGTCAGGTCATCCAGTTTTTTTGCGCCGAAATCACCCACGGCCATGGGCCCGGAAAAACTGTGCGCCCCGGTTTTGGCCAGCAACGCCAGGTTGAACAGCGTAAAGTCGCTAAGCCCTACAAACTGCTTGCCGCTTTTGGCGACCGCATCCCAGTCAATTAAAGGCAGCAAACGACTAAGCCCATAGCCGCCGCGCGTCGCCATCACCACTGGATGCTTTTGTGTCAGCGCCCGGTTGATGGCACCCAGGCGCTGGCGGTCAGTACCCGCGAAGCGCTCGTGCACTGCCAATGCCGAACGATCAACCGTGGTCTTGAAACCCAAACGCTTCAGGCGCTTGCAGGCGCGCTCAAGGTCGGCGGGTTCTGATACGGCACCCGACGGTGAGATCAGATAGATGCCCCCGGGGTTGGTCACGCCGGCAACTGCGTTGGTTACAACGTGATCATGCCTCTGATCCGACGCATGAACAACGTCAACAGAATCAGTATGATCCCGGGATACAGCAGCCGCCGGAACGGCAGTTTTCTTTTTGGCCATGGTGCCTTGTCTTGAAGAATGCAGATTGAACGAGCTCGGAAGGGATGCCTCTTCAACAGAGCCGCGTCAAAACCTTCCGAAAGATGTAATTATGAATGATCAGTAGCGCAAGGCGTAAAAATAACCAAAGCCCCCCGACACTGTACAGGCGGGGCTGATTTACCTTGCGCTACCCCCCGCCTGCTCACCCAATGCAACGGCATCACCCTGCAACGCAAGTTTTTGCAAGCGGATCTGGGCACGACGCTGACGGAAAAAATCAGACAGCGCCTGCCCGCAGGCC
>JBAYOZ010000042.1:0-11381 GCA_041677965.1 Pusillimonas sp. | reverse complement strand
TGCCGGCTCATTGCTCGTCGATGGGGCGGGTGTTGCTGGCCGGTTTGCCCGATGACCAGCTTGACCAGCGCCTGTCTGAAATGACCTTGACGGCGTATACGCCCCAAACCATTGTGGATCATGACCGGTTGCGCGACGTACTGATGCAGGTCAGGGCGCAGGGCTGGTGTCTGGTGCGTGAAGAACTTGAGCCGGGCCTGGTGTCGGTGGCGGCACCGATTCGGGATATCAATGGCCGGGTGGTGGCGGCCATCAATGTCAGCGGGTCGGCTGACAAGGCCAGCGCCAGTCATGTGCTTGATGTGTGTTTGCCCAAATTGCTGGCCGCCGCTTCACGCATCAATGCGCTGCTGGGCGCCGCGCATTGAACGTTATGCGTGCGTAACGCGTTTTTGTGGACATTCATGCAAACGCCCGGCAGTGCCGGGCGTTTGCAAGCCATTTAACTGACAGGGTCGTGGACCATAGGGCATGCCCATGGACGGGCATGCCGTGAACAGGCCGCGATCAGGCGTCGAAAAACACCGTTTCGTTCGGGCCTTGCAGGTGAATGTCAAACGTGTAAACCGTTTGGCCGTCACGCTCGGTGCGTTGGGCAACCAGCGTTTTGCGGCGTTGTTCCCATTCGATACCGTTCAGTACCGGGTCAGCCGCGTTGGCCTGTTCTTCGTCAGAAAAATACACGCGGGTTTGCAGACCGATATTGATGCCACGGGCCACGATCCACAGGTTGATGTGGGGGGCCATGGGTTTGCCATGACGACCGGTGACTGAGCCCGGCTTGATGGTTTCGAAGAAGTACACCCCGGTGTCGAAATCGGACGCGGCGCGACCCCAGCCACGGAAGGTCGGGTCGACGGGTTTGTCGGCCTGCTTGTCGGCAGGGTGGTTGTAGCGACCGGCAGCGTTGGCTTGCCAGGACTCGATAAGCACATCTTTAACCATATGACCGCTGCCGTCGAACACGCGCCCTTCGAGACGGATACGCTCGCCTTTGGTTTCGGCAGTGACCAGCACATTGCCGAAATTCTTTTCGAAAATGTCGAAGCCGGCCTGTTTGGGGGCCAGGCCGATATGAACGTATGGACCCGCAGTTTGCGATGCGGTTTCTTTCAGGTAAACGGGGGTGTTAGGGTTCATTATTTGGCTCCCTGGATGTAGTTTTCGAACAAGGTGGCACGCGAGCCGCGAATGGTGATGTCAAAGCGGTAGGCCAGGCTGTCGAGGGCCACGAAGGCACCGCGGTCCATTTGTGCGATCAGGCCACGAACGGCTTCTTCGCTGGGGATGGAGCGCACAATGGGGCAGCCTGGAATGAGCGGGTCACCTTCGAAATACATTTGCGTGATCAGGCGCTGGGCAAAGCCGGTGCCGAAAATCGAGTAGTGGATGTGGGCCGGTCGCCAGTCGTTGATGCCGTTGCGCCATGGGTATGGGCCGGGCTTGATGGTGCGATAGAAGTAGTAACCGTTTTCGTCGGTCATGACGCGGCCACAGCCACCGAAGTTGGGGTCGATGGGGGCAATGTACTTGTCATTTTTGTGACGGTAACGACCCGAAGCGTTGGCTTGCCAGACTTCGATCAGGGCATTGGGCACCGGGCGACCGTTTTCGTCGCGCAGGTAACCGTGTACCAGAATGCGCTCGCCAATGGGCAGACCGCTTTTGGCGTAGTTCATGATCAGGTCGTTGTCCAGCGGCCCAAGTTCATCGCGCGAGAACAGCGGGCCGGTAATGTCGGACAGGTCGTTCTGGATGGAAATCAGGGACTTTTGCGGTGAACGCAGAATGCTGGTTTTGTAGCCTTGTGTGAAGGCGGGCGGATGCCAGGTGCGGTCGCGCTGCAGGAATTCGCCGAATTGGTCGGTGGGGGTCGTCATGGGGGATCTCCTATGTTCTGTCTGGCTTGCAATGCAGCTCAGTGCAAGCATGATATCCCCCGGTATTCGTCAAGTAAATTGAATTAATGCGTCTAATTTGATAACCTCTGGTTATGGATAAAGAGCTGTTTTTGAATCGGGTCAGGTTGCGTCATTTGCAGTGTTTTGTCACTGTGGCGCAAGAGCAGAACCTGGGCAAGGCCGCCGAGCGGCTTAACCTCAGTCAGCCTGCGGTTTCCAAGACATTGGTTGAACGTGAGCACATGGCAGGCCAGCAACTGGTTGTACGTGGCCGTTTTGGCGCCCGCCTGACGACCGAAGGCGAATATTTTCTGGCGCATGCACTGTCGGTAACTGAAGCGCTTGAAGAGGCGGCGCGGGCCATGTCAACGGGCGGCGAAACCCGGCGCGAGACGCTGGTGGTGTCGGCCTTGCCGACGGTGGCCCCCGATATTTTGCCGTTGGCGCTTATTACGTTTCGCGAACACTATGCGCATGTGCGGGTTCAGGTTGATATCGCCACCAATAATCGTTTGCTTGAAAAGCTCAAGGCCGGTGAAACGGATCTGGCTGTCGGGCGCATGGCTGACCCCCAACTGATGGTGGGGCTAACGTTCGAGTTGTTGTACGTAGAGCCTCTGGTGGCCGTGGTCAGGCCAGGGCACGGGCTGCTTGAAAATGAAGTCTCGTTGCCCCAGGTCTTGTCTTTGCCGCTGGTGGTGTCTGCTGCGGGTACGGTACCGCGTCACAATACTGACAACTGGCTCAAGGCCCGGGGGCTGGTCTTGCCCGAAAATTGTCTTGAAACCTTGTCGGTTTCAGTGGCGCGGCTGGTTGTGATGCAATCTGATGCGGTCTGGTTTGCCTCGGCCGGCGCGGTGCGTGATGACCTGTCACGGGGGTTGCTGGTGGCTTTGCCGCTTGAGTTTCAGGGCACCGAAGAGCCGGTAGGCTTGCTGCATCGTTCCGATGCCGTTACCAGCCCGGCGCTTCAGGCGCTGATGAAAATTTTGCGCGGGGTTAACCGTTCAAAAACTGTTGCACGGTCTCAATGAACGCCTGAGGTTGTTCGGCAACCGCCAGGTGTGAAGCATCGGCCAATACAGCCAGCTTTGCCCCCGGTATATGCGCAACCATGGTTTCCGACATTGAAACCGGGGCACCCTGGTCAAGTTCACCGGCAATGACCAGCGTAGGTGCCTTGACCTGCGTCAGGCGTGCTGTTGTGTCTACCGTACCGACGGCATTGCAGCAGCCAATATAACCTTCAGGGTCGGTGGTCACCAGGCGGCGCCGGAACGACGCCACCGTGGCCGGGCGCTCTGCGCGAAAGCCGGCATGGAAGTAGCGCTCCATCACGGCATCGGCAATGACCTCAATGCCTTGCCCCTGCACGGTGGCAATGCGTTGCTGCCACACCTCGCGCACCGCATCCGGGTAGGCCGATGTTGAGTTGGCGATGACCAGTTTGCTGATCAGTTCGGGGTAGCGGATGGCCACTTCTTGCCCGACCATGCCCCCCATCGACAACCCGATCCAGATGACCGGGCCGCAGTCCAGTTCTTTGATCAGGCGGGCGGCGTCGTCCGACAGGTCGGCCATGGTGTACATCTGCGCCGGTGCATCCGAGGCCCCATGGCCACGATGGTCATAGCTTACGACGTTAAAATCGGCGGCCAGTACATTGGCCAGACGATCCCACATGGTCAGGTCGCAGCCCAGTGCATGGCTCAGCACAATCGTTTGACGGGGCTGACCGTTACGCGCAGGGCGCATTGTGTAATGCAGGGCCGGCTTGCTTTGGGTGACGCGTTCGTGGCCAATGCCCGGGTGGCAGGTTTCGGCCGGGTGCTGCGGGCTGAGGGTATAGCCGATGTCGGCGCCGACTTCTTTCAAGATGGCCTGGGCGTGTGTGAAACCGGTATTGGCGGCAGGTACACCCGCGTAAATAGCCGTCTGGATCAGGATTTCTTTCAGTTCGTCAGGGGTGAGGCGGGTTTCGGGACTGCCTCCAATCAAGGCGGCGCGTACGTGCAGCTCGAATTCTTCCCAGCGGCCCAGTGCCATGGTGATGGCCAGGACCATGGCCCGGCGGGTCTTTTTGTCCAGCCCGGGGCGGCCCCAGATTTCGTTCCAGGCAAAGCGGGTGATCAGTTCCTGAAAGTCGGCATTGAAGTTGGTGGCACGGTCGAGAGAACGATCAACCCAGGCATCGCCCAGGATTTCCCGGCGGTTCTTCAGACCGCGTTCGAAGTCGTGATTGGTGGCATCAAAAGTCATGGTGATTTCCGTGTTGGTGTTATGTTCAGGGGCAGTATGCGGTCAGATGGGCGCGAGCGACTGTTGCAGTTGTGAAATGAGTTTTTCGGCAATGGCATGACCGCAACGGGTGGCGACAACAGGGTCAAACAGGGCATCGATCTGGTTCATGTCAAGCTGGCTGCGCAGGCTGTCGTCATCCGCGATGGCCTGACGAACCACGTTGGATAAATGGGTTTTTTCTGCAACAGCCCTTGCCGTTAGTGTTTCCATCAGGTGGTGTGCTGCCGGCCTGCCGATGGCTTGGGCCAGATAGATGGAAACGGCTTCGGCAAAGATCAGGCCGTGCAGGCTGTCAATGTTTTGGCGCATGCGTGCCGTATCGATGACCAGACCGCTCATGGCCTCGAGCAGGGCGGTCAGCGCCCCGTGAGCGCTCATGAACAGGCCTGGCCACTCGGCCAACTCGGCCTGCCAGTTGCCCAGGCCGCGTTCGTGTTGCTGGCCCATGGTGGCCAGCAGGCCGGCGGCGCGATGGGGCGAGCGTGCGGCGGCAGCCAGCGCAATCATTGACGATACGGGGTTACGCTTGTGCGGCATGGCCGTAGAACCACCACGCCCCTGACCGGATGGTTCGGCCAGTTCGGCAATTTCACCTTGCGCCATCAGGCTCAGATCGGTGGCGATTTTACCCAGGCTGCCGGTAAGAACGGCCACCTCAAGACCCAGGCGAACCCAGTCATCGCGCTGCGTGTGCCAGTTGCCATCGGTAACGGCCAGACCCAGATCGGCTGCGACGCGGCGAGCCACGGCCGGCCCGTGTTTGCCCATGACGGCCAGCGTGCCTACGGCGCCAGCCAATTGCAGTTGCAGAGCGTTGCGTGCAAGGGCATTGAGCTGGTTTTTGCTGCGCACCAGTGGTGCGGCCCAATTGGCAAACTTGAACCCCAGGCTGGTGACCTGTGCGGGCTGCATCAGTGTGCGTGCCAGTACCGGTGTTTCAAGGTGGTGCCGTGCCAGGGTCAGCAGTTGGTGGCACAGGGCATCAAGCGTGCTGTCGATAAGGTTAAGGGCTTGCCAGGTTACAAGAACCGTACCGGTATCGATGACATCCTGGCTGGTGCTGCCCCAGTGCACTTTGCTGGCGGCTTCGGCATCTGTGGCGGCGACCGCCTGGGTCAGCGCTTTCACCAGGGGAATTGCCATACTGCCTGCGCGTCGCGCGGCCGTGATGATGGCATCGGTGTCGTACAAGCTGGCCTGGCAATGCTGCTGTATCTGTTGGGCTGAGCCAGCAGGAATCAACCCTTCAGCCGCCTGGGCCCGCGCCAGCGCGGCTTCAAAGTCAAGCATGGCCTGGATGACGGCATCATCGTCGAAAGTACGAATAATTTCAGTGGTTGTCAGGAAACTGTCAAAAATAGGTACGCTCACGTCGGCTCCGGAAATAAACAGGGGCCACCCGCAAAGATGGCCCCGATATTGTAGCGTTGCTGTTTGTGTCAGTTTTGCAGGCGCGGCTCGTCAGACCCCACGCGGGCCGGGCGCCCGTGCTTGCCCACACCCGTGTTCAAAACGCCGATTGCGACTTCAAGATTCTCGGCCTCGGCCGACAATGTGCGTACCGTGTGCCCGAGATCCTGGACCATTGCGGCGTTCTGGGAAGTGACGGTTTCCATCAGTGAAACCGCCTGATTGATTTCGGTCAGACCTGTAGTTTGTTCTTCTGAAGCCGTTGAAATTTCGCCCATTACGTCGGTAACGCGGCGCACCGAGTTAACGATGTCTTCCATGGTGGCACCGGCGCGGGCCACTTGTTCAGAGCCTGCTGAAATGCGGGCATTGGATTCATCGATAAGATTTTTGACTTCTTTGGCCGCTTGCGAGCTTTTCAGTGCCAGGTTGCGTACTTCACCGGCCACTACGGCAAAGCTTTTGCCCGCCTCGCCGGCACGCGCTGATTCCACAGCGGCGTTGAGCGCCAGAATGTTGGTCTGGAACGCAATGCCTTCAATCAGCGTCACGATGTCTGAAATTTTGCCCGAGCTTTCCTTGATGCCGTCCATGGTCTTGACGACGTCGTGTACCACCTCGCCGCCGCGCTGGGCGATATGCATGCTTTCGTCGGCCAGGCGATTGGCCAGGTGGGCATTGTCGGTGTTTTGCTTGACGGTTACCGTCAGTTCTTCCATGGCCGCAGCGGTTTCCTGCAACGACGCGGCATTGTCGTCAGTGCGGGCTGACAGGTGGGTGTTGTTGGCGTAAAGCACCTGGGCGGTATGGTGTGTTGCGTGAACACCGACCTCGACGTCGTTGGCAATTGAAATCAGGCTTTTACGCATGATGTCGAGGTAAAAATTCAGGTTGTTGACTTCAGCGCTTTCGCCTTCATGCAGTTCCAGTGTCAGGTTGCCGGCGGAAATCTGTCGTGCGACACGCGCGGCGTCGTCGAGTGATGAAATGACACGCTGCGCCACAACCCAGCCGTAGCCCAGCATGCCGGCGGTCAGCAGACCGATGGCAGGCCAGGCAACCCAGGCCTGACTGGCCGGTACGCCACCCGTGGCCGCATACCAGGCACCCACGGCAATGGCGCCGGAACCCAGGGCCGCCATGCGCAGCAAACTGGCGCGAAGCGTGTTCTGGAAGGGCATGCCAATGTAGTCAATCAGGCGCCGCCAGCCCGCACGAACCACCTGACCGCCCTTGACGGTGTAGCCACGCACGCGTCCGGCATTGATTTCGGCGTAGAACGCTTCAGCGGCTTCGATTTGCTCGCGCGAGGGTTTGACCCGTACCGAGGCCAGACAGGTGACCTTGCCATCTTCAACTACCGGGTAAGCGTTGGCCAGCACCCAGTAGTAGCCACCGTCTTTAGTGCGGTTCTTGACTACGCCAAGCCAGGGCTTGCCTTCTTTCAGGGTGTCCCACAAATCGGCAAAGGCTTCGGGCGGCATGTCGGGATGCCGGATGAGATTATGTGGCTTGCCCAGCAACTCGTCGCGGGAGTAGCCGCTGACCTCGATGAAGGCCGGGTTCGCATAGATGATTTTGCCCTTCATGTCGGTTTTCGAAATGAGGTATTGGTCTTCGCGAACAACGGTTTCGATGTTGGTTACGGGCAGATTCTTGCGCATTGGGCTAGCCGTGATCCTGTTGGTTTGGTTCTAATCAGCCCGCAGTTATACCTGACAGGGGCGGGGGACGCAATTGCAGGTGGTGCTTGCATCCCTTATTTTTGCTGCTATATGCGCTATGGGATTAAGCATATTACCAATAGTTGTTTGTGTTCATGTGTTTATTTGTTGCCGCAGACGTGCGCAAATTTGGCCAGCCCGGCTTTTGCGAATTGTTCGATATTTCATCTGCATCCACACTGGTCACGTTCTATTTGAGATCGCGAAAAGGGGGAAGCATGAAAACGATTCCAGGCAAAAGCCGGCAAACCGGTCAGGGCATGACTGAATACATTGTGGTGGTTGCCCTGGTTGCCGTGGCGGCCATCGCCGTATATCAAACGTTTGGTCAGGTTGTGCGCTCACAGACGGCGGCCATGGCCAAAGAGCTTGCCGGCGAAGACGGCACGGCCGAATCGCAAATGGCACAAACAGCCGCCCAGGCGGCAGCCGCACAGACCGCTGCAAAAACCTTGAAGTCATTTACCGGCAATGCCGGGGCAGGTCAGTAGCCGTGGCAGACTGCAGCGGCATCTTCCGATGGCAGCGGCGTCAGCGTGGCCAGGCCATGGCGCTTGGGCTGCTGCTGGCTGGTCTTATGGCACTGGTCATGGTGCGCTACTTCGGTACAGGTCAGATGGTTGGTGCACGTGCGGTTCAAACACATGCCCTTGATGCCGCAGCGTACAGTGGGGCACTGGTTCAGGCCCGGGCCTTCAATACCGCTGCTTTTATCAACCGCGCCCATGTGGGTCACCAGGTTGCCATGGCGCATCTGGTGACCCTGGGTTCATGGGCCCTTTTTGGGGGTAACGAGGCCGGGCGCCTGCTGCAAGGCAACCCGCCAGCCTACCTGATAGCCATGATGTTCGGGCCGTCGCATGGTGCGGCGTATGCTGCTGCGGCAATGGCTTCCGGCAGGCAAAACGACGCACAGGCCTGGGGTGTGTTGACGCGTAATTATGCCGAACATGACAGGGTGGTTCATGACACCTTGCAGCAGGCGCAGCATCGCATGATCAGTACGCTTGCGTCTGTTCGTGACGCGGCCATGCGCCAGGTGCTTGATGCTGGCTACCCGGATAAAAACTATACCCTCGAGATCATTGACGATGAACTTGAGGGCTATCTTTCTTTTCATCGCGGGGCCGCGCTGGTTCAACTGGTGGCGCAGGCAACCGCACATTTTGATTTCCTTGCTCCGCGCGACCATACCGCGCGAAATTCATGGATGGTGAATCCACGTTGTCCGCATTTGCGCCACGAATTGCGCCGGCGTGGCCGTACACGATTGACCCCGCAGGGCACCTGGGAGTCCACCGATACGCAGTCCTATCACGCACTTCGCTCTAACAAGTGGATCGGTTGTTATTTTCGGGAATATGCCATGGGTTGGGGCTGGATTTCGGGGCTTGAGTCCCCGTCTGCCGACATGCCCCACGTTGACGCGCCGCCTGAAAATTTCAGTGCCCAGGATTTCTGGAAATGGGCCCAGACATCAACAGACTGGAACTTGTTGTCTGGTTTGGCCAACCCCCTGGCAAACTCGTATGCCGTTGCGACGCGTCCGTTGTGGCCGGCGCGTGGTTTGCCTGCTTATTACGATGTCAGGCAGGCGGGCGCATCGAATCCCTTGCGTTTCGCGGTGCGATTGCGTCGCTCTGCACCCACCGGTGAAACTATCGTTACCCATAGCACGGCAGAAACGTTTTTTCAGCGCCCGCGTGTGCGTACAGATCTGCGTACAGAACACCAAAGCCTGTTCAACCCGTATTGGCAGGCCCGTGTTGCCGCAAGTCCGGTCTGGCGATTTGTTGCGGTGGGGGTGCCATGAAAAATGACCGTGCATTGCGTTGTTGGCCTCAGCCATGCCGTTGTCGCGGCCAGGCGCTGGCCGAAGGTGTGGTGATTCTGCTGGCCCTGATCGGGTTGTGGGTTTGCGCCACCTGGTTGTTCCGTTTGCAGGATATGGCTCTGCAGACTACGCATGCAGCACGTTTTTCGGCATTTTCCGCCGCGCGGGGTGATGACGTCACCCACATTGAGCACAAGGTTCGACAGCACTTCTTTCGAGGGCCTGCCCATCAATGGCGCACGCTGCCCGGAAGGCAGTGGTTGTCAGCCGCTCGCGATGAGGTTGTGACAACGCGTCAGGTCTGGCCGTTGCCCGATTTTTCTGGCCAGCCCGGCGCCGGGGCGCCTGGCGTCAGGCCGCTGCTTGCTGACTGGTCGGTGTCAGACAACCGTATGGTGACCGGTCAGGTTGCCGTTCAGCCCCGGCCGTTGCCGGCTGGCATTGCGCCGCTGCTGGTGCGACGGCAAAGCATTCTTGTCGGGGCCGGTCACGGCAAACACGACGGTGACGTGCTGCACCGCCTTGGCCAGTCGTCAACGGGGTGGGCCAGCAGTGCGAATGCATCGCGGGCCTCTGGCCAGGCGCTGGCCGGTGTGCTGCAACCGCTGGATGCGGGTTGGGGGCGAGCCAATGTCCGGTTTGACTGGCTGGATCCGTGGTCAGGTGAAGTTCCCGGGCGTTATCTGCAACCACCTGTCGGGGGGTACCAATGAGACTTGCCAGAAATTGCGCAATGGTCATTTTTTTGTTCATTGCCCTTATCTCGTCCAGCCCTGCCAGGGCAGGTACGCAAATTCTGCACACCTTTGCCGCGCTGGCCAAGGGCGACCTGAGATGGGGGGCGCTAGAGCAGACATCAATTGGTGGCCAGCCCTTGTATTGGCGGGCTTTTGAAAGTCCTGAAAATCTGATGGTGGTTGCCGCAGGCCTGAGCGAGTTTGCCGGCGTTTTCCAGCGAGCCCTGATGATTCAGGGCAAGGTGGTGTTGTCGGGCGTGATCAAGGGGCAACATTGGGTCGCCGAGCTGACGCCACTGGATTCCGGGGTTCGCGGCGTGGTCTCCATGCTGTATTTGACTGCCCGTGTGGCGCCTGCTCCGTTTCCCGACGAACTGGCCTGGCTGGGTGATCTGGCGCAAGAACATTTTGCGCATTCTGAAAAATCGTTCGGACACACCACAACACAACGTGTTTACAGCACTACACAGGATGCGGCTTCTTTCATGACGGGCCTGCAACGTCAGTTCAAGGCGCGCGGCTGGTCGCGTGCCGCAGGCCCGGGCCCGGACGGGTTCAGTCATTGGCAGCGTGGGGCACAGTCTGTGGCGACCTTCACCCATAACGTGGGTGATCGCACCACGTTATTACTTCACTGGACGGCTTCAGAACCGTCTGCGCAAAAGGATTGATATGACGCCCGTTGCCCGACGTTTTCCGGTATCCCGACGTTCATTGCTGACCTGGCTGATTGCCCTGATTGCCGGGGTGCTGGCCGCCCTTGCAGCGCGACAGCATTTAAACCAGAAAGTGCGCCAGCTTGAGGCTGACGCCGCTGTGCCCATGGTCAGTCGTATTGTGGCGGCGTTTGATTTGCCGGCCGGCACCCGACTGGAGTCTGTGCATCTGGCCACACGTAATTACCCCGGTTCCCTGGTGTCCAGCGATACGCTGGCTCCAGAGCATTTTCAGTCACTGCTGGGGCAGCAACTGAGGTCTTCGCTCAAAGGGGGCGATCTTATCGTGTCAGCACATACCCGTCAGACCGGGCATGTGCCGTTTTCAAGTCAGCTGGGGCAGGGGCGTCGCGCGATCACCATGCCTGTGGACGCGATCAACGCTGTGGCGGGCTTGCTCAAGCCTGGAGATCTGATTGACTTGTATGTGTCATTTGATTATCAACGTCGACGCGTTACAGCACCGTTGTTGCAAGGCGTTCTGATACTGGCAACAGGCCTTAATACGGCCCTTTCCGTCGAGGATGCCGCTGCTGGTGGATTGCCGGTCAATGGTGGGTATGCCACAGTGACCCTGGATACCTCGCCTGAAGATGCGGTCAAGCTGGTGGCTGCGCGTCAGGGCGGTGTGATTACTTCAGTGCTGCGACGCCCCGATGATGACGAGGCCTCGCGCAAGGCTGTGCGTGGCGATCTGGCCAGTTTGCTGGGTGTCGCCCGACCTGCGCCTGACACGACCCCGCGTCGTGCTCCGGTTA
>JBAYOZ010000041.1:0-11567 GCA_041677965.1 Pusillimonas sp. | reverse complement strand
GAACCGGGTGCACCCGCAGCCCCTGCAACGCCTCGTGCCTCAAACACGCTGGATAATTCCCTGCCGAACCCCACTGTGACTTACCCCGTGCCCACGGGGCGCAGGTAACACCTATGCCCTGCAGGTAACACCTATGCCCGATCAAGGGCGCTGCTAAAGTGCGTTGATTGCCCGCCCCATTGTCTGGATGGCTGAGTCTACCAGGCGTTCAAAAAATGGAGCAATTTGGGGCAGAACGATCATTAGCAATATCAGTCCGACCAGCAAACTGATCGGGAAACCAACGGCAAACACCGACAGTTGCTGGGCAGTACGGTTCAGAATACCCAGCGCCAGGCTGATGCTTAGCAAAACAATAATCAGGGGCAAGGCCAGCAGCATGCCCGACACCAGCACATGTGAGCTCCAGTCAAGCAATACGGCAATGCCTTCAGCCTGAATCGGGTTTGCGCTGATGGGCAAAAGATCAAAGCTTCGAATAAACCCGGCCAGCATCAACAGATGCCCGTTCATGGCAATGAACAGCAACATCGCCACCATATTCATGATGCGCGCCAGAACGGCTGTGTTAGCACCGGTTTGCGGGTCAAAAAATGATGCAAAAGACAAGCCCATTTGCAGCCCGATGAATTCCCCGGCGGTTTGTACCACGGCGAACACAACCCGCATTATCAGCCCCAGCATGACGCCAATAAGAAATTGCTGCAGCATGATGAACAGCCCTTCATATGACGCAGGCGAGTATGTAGGGGGTGGGGGCAGGGTAGGGGCAACAACAAGCGCAATAAAAACGGCCAGGCCGACTTTGGCACGCGCAGGAATTGACGCTTCACCCAGTATTGGTGCGGTCGCCATGAAGGCAGCAATACGCACAAAAGGCCACAAAAAAGCGTTCAGCCAGCCGTACAGTTGAGCCGCATCAACTGAAATCATTGCTTGGGTAATCCCGGTGTTGCCGGATTATTCCGTTACCTTGAAGTACAGGCAGGGTTGGCTGATCACCGCGTTGCTGTAGCAGATAGTCTTTGAAGAGCATACAGCCCAGGCGCAAGGGGTTCGTCATGTCAGCCGGCCAGGGTAGGCAATGACTGGATCAGGTGACGAATGTAGTCAACCATGACACTGATCAGCCATGGGCCAGCCAATACCAGCGTTATTCCCACCGCCAGCAGCTTGGGGATGAATGACAGCGTCATTTCGTTGATTTGTGTGGCCGCCTGAAAAATACTGATGACCAGACCAACCACCAGCGTGACAAACAACAATGGCCCCGCCATGGTCAGGGCTATCTTCATGGCCAGGTAGGTCATCGACATTACGGTTTCGGGCGTCATGGCAGTTTCCTTGAGGCTATTGGCTAGACCGCAAAGCTGCGGGCCAGCGAGCCCAACAGTAAATGCCAGCCATCGGCCAGTACAAACAGCATCAGCTTGAAGGGCAGCGATATGGTCACCGGGGGCACCATCATCATCCCCAATGCCATGAGTACGCTGGCCACGACCAGGTCGATGATCAGGAACGGAATAAAGATGGTGAACCCGATTTGAAAAGCGGTTTTCAGTTCGCTGGTGACAAAAGCCGGCACCAGCACCCGCAGCGGAACATCTTGCGGCGTTTCCAGTTCGCCGATACCGGCCATATTGGCAAACAGCGACAGGTCGGTTTCACGGGTATGACTGAGCATGAACGCCTTCATGGGTTCGGCTGCCGCCGCCAGGGCCGGTTCAAAGGTCAGTTCACCAGTGCTAAGTGGCAAATAGGCCTGTTGGTAGACCTGGTCAAACACAGGCGACATGGCAAAAAATGTCAGGAAAAGGGCCAGGCCAAGCAAGACCGAGTTGGGGGGGGATGCCCCTGTACCCATGGCGTTACGCAGCAACCCCAGCACAATAATGACGCGGGTAAAGCCCGTCATCATGAGCAGCATGGCCGGCAAGAACGACATCATCGTCAGCAGCAACAGGGTTTGCAGGCTGAGCGAATAGTTTTGTGCCCCGTCGGGGCCGGGGGTTGCAGTGAAGGCGGGCAGCCCTTGCGCAAAGGCCTGGCTACCGAACAGGCCGACGATGATCAGCAGTGCGGCAACACCCAGCAGGTGTTTCAAGTGACGCGCCGGGCAGCTGCGTTGCGGCGCCCTGTATTGCGCAGCAAGGCAGCCTTGCGGGGCTGGCTTGGCAGGGGCATGCCAACTCTGCGATGGCGCACGCAGACCCTGATGGTGCGATGTGGGCGTGGTCATGACTTCAGCTCGTTGGAGAACGCCTGTGCCTCATCGTGCGGCACGCTGGCGGACTGTGCGTGTGGCGGCAAGTGATGAAGTACAGTGATGTTTTGCGGGGTGACACCCAGCACCAGGCGGGTTTGCTCAACCTCGACCACAGTGATGAAGCCACGCCCGCCAAGGCTGTATGAACTGACAACCTTGATGTTGCTCTGGCTGCGGCCACGGATCAGGCCCGTGCGTCGGGCCAGCCATGCGCCCCCCAGGATAAGCGCCAGAATGAACAGTAACGCAACGATGGGTTGCAGAACGTCAGGCGCATCCATGGACTTAACGACGGCTGTTTAGCCGGTGCAGGCGGTCGGAGGGGGTAATGATGTCGGTCAGGCGAATGCCGTACTTGTCATCAACCACCACCACTTCACCCTGTGCAATCAGGTAACCATTGACGAAAATATCCATGGGTTCGCCAGCAAGACCGTCAAGTTCTACGACCGAACCTTGCCCAAGCTGAAGTATGTTCTTGATGGTTAGTTTGGTGCGCCCCAGTTCGACAGACAACTGGACAGGGATGTCCATAATCATGTCGATGTCACTGTTGCCTGCCGTGCCCGACCCGATAAGCGGCTGGAAAACCTGCTGCGTGGCCGGCATGGCTGACGGTTGCTGCTCTTCAGCGGTGTCCTGCGGTTGTGTGGCGCCGGTTTGTTCGGCCATTGCCGCTGCCCAGTCGTCCATTTCGTTCTGAAGCCCGTCGGCCTGTGTTGAACCAGGCGTAGTTGTGGCCTGCTCGGCCAGTGCGGCTGCCCAGTCGTCGTCAAGCTCGGCAGACAGGTCGCCAAAATCGTTGCTGTCGCCCGATTCACCCGACTGTTGCGCTTCTGACGACGAAGGGTCGGTGCCTTGTTCGAACGATTGATCAGAGGCGGCAGCAGGGTCTGCCCCGGCGGCCTGATCGTCGGTGAGATCGTTTTCTTTATCGGGATCTTGGGTCGGATCGGTCATGGGGTTCTTACTCGTTTTAATTCAGGTTCGATCGGCGCCAGAAATTTCTGTACACGCAGGGCGTATCGTTCGTTGAAACTGCCATAAGTGCATTCCAGCACGGGAACATCACCGATGGATGCCGTAACTGTCGGTGACAGTTCTAGTGGCAAAACATCGTTGACTTTCATGTGCATGAGTTTACCGATGGTGGTGTTGATGCGGGCAAACTCGGCGACCAGTTCTACATCGGCACTTCGAACTTCCAGCGAAAGTTGTTTGGTCCAGCGTCGGTCGATGTCGTCAGAGGCGGTATCTTGAAGCGGCCGGGACAAGACATCACGGATAGGTTCCAGCATCGAGTAGGGCAGGCAAATATTGAGGTTGCCCCCGGTTGCCCCCAGTTCGATATTGAATGTGCACACCACCACAATTTCATTGCCGCTGGTGATGCTGGCAAACTTTGCATACATTTCCGAGCGAATGTATTCCAGTTCGAGCGGGTAGATGTTTTCCCAGCAGCTCTGGTAGGCATCCAGGGTGGCGGTCAGCAAACGGCCGATAATGCGCTGTTCGGTGGTGGTGAAGTCACGACCTTCGACACGGGTGTTGTAGCGCCCGCTGCCCCCGAACAGGCTGTCAATGATCATGAAGATAAGGTTCGGGTCGTAGGTGAACAGGGAGGTGCCACGTAACGGTTTCAGGCTGACCATGTTCAGGTTCGCGGGTACGGGCAGGTTGCGTTCAAAATCAGAGTACTTCTGGATTTTGATGGCCGACACGGTGATATCGGCGTTACGGCGCATGAAATTCAGCAGTACTGTACGCAGGCGCCGTGCGAAACGCTCGTGTATGAGCTCGAGCGTGTGCATGCGATGGCGCACCACACGATCGGGCGAACTGAGGTCGTAGGGGCGCACGCCCGAGCGCGATTCACTGGCCTTTTCGGTCGGCTTGTCTTCTTCGCCGCTGACGGTGGCCAGGATGGCATCAACTTCATCCTGAGACAGAAAGTTGGAATACGACATTTATTGGATTACGAACGCGGTGAACAGCACATTGGAGATGCCGGGCCGGGTTGGGTTCGGGTAATAGGGCTCTGACAAGGACTTGACCAGATTGGCCGCCAGTTCGTTGCGGCCTTCGTTGGTTTGCAAATAGCCAGGTGTTTTTTTGGTGAGCTCGCTGATAACGCGATTGCGAACCTCGGGCATGTACTCAACCAGCTGTTCGCGAGAGGTTTCGTTTTCAACACGCAAGGTGATTTCAACATACAGAATGCGTGTTGTGTTGTTGTCGCGCAACGTTACGGTGAATGGGTCAAGCGGCTGGAATATGGGCTTGGCAAGTGGGGCGGCTTCAACGACAGGTGCGGCATCAGCCTGTTGGCCACCGGTCAAGATGCCAGATGACTTCAGGAAATAAAAGGTGCTGCCCAGAGTGACAGCCATGATGGCGATAACTAGTAACGCGAGTTTCAGCAGTTTCATCTATAAAAAAGGGCGTTATCGGGTTGCAGTGGGTCAGGCAAATGTACTGATCTGGCCATTATGCGCGTTTTTCGGGCGCGCTTGTGGCTCAGGCAGGGCATTTTCGGCTACCGCGCCCTGCGAGGCAAGTGAATTATTGCTGGCGCGGCCAGCCTGGTTATTTTCGCCCGTCTGTTGCCCGGCCTGACCTTGGTCGCTGACTGATGTCTGCCCTAACGAAATGCCGGCCTGGGCCAGCTGCTGTTGTAACTGCGGCAATGCGTTTTCAACGGCATTGCGAACGCTTGCGTGTGGCGAGATGAACATGGCCTGGGCCACGCCATCGGTAAGGCTGAGCGAAATGCGGATCGGGCCCAGGTCGGGCGGATCAAGGCGCATTTCGATGGTTTGAAGGCCGTTTTTAAGGTTTTGGCTGAAACCGGCAACCTGCTGGCTGAAGTCGTTGCCCCACTTGGGGTGGCCCAGTGGTGTGCTGACCATGGGTGAGGTCATGGAACCGGGGGCGAAGCTGACGTTGCCCGATGCCAGGCCAATGCTGGCTTCGGTAAGCGGCGTGGCACCAGTGCCATTGGCCAGGGGCAGGGCAGCGTCACGGCTAAATGGGGCGCTGGCGCTGGTAATACCGGCATTCAGGCGTGCGTCGTTGGCAACGTTGTTGTCAGACAGGGGGCTGAAAACACGGGCATCTGAACCGCCGTCAAGGGCACGCGGGTTAGCGGGTGCTGCCTGTTCAAGTGCGATGCGTGCGTTGGCATTAAGGCGTGCTTCGCGGTCAAGGCTGTCGGCGCGCTGGTTCAGGCTGGCAATTGAGGCGGCAGACTTTTCTGTGCGTGAGTCGCGAGTGGCCTGGGCGGCCAGAACCGGATCTGTTTCGGCATCAGTGTCGGTTGCAGGGCGCAGGTTGGCAGCGGCTTGAGGGTTGGCGCGTTCAGCGATATTGGGGGCGACCCGGTCACGGCCTTGCACAGTGCTGTCAGCCAGTGGTTTGGCGTCGGTTGCGACCTGTTGACCTGCCTGCAGCCTGGCCTCGGTAAAGCGGCCATCTTTAGCGCCCTTTTGGTCTTGGCCCATGCCGGCGGCCAGCAGGGGTTCAGGCTTGATGGTTTTGCTGTCTGGCAGGGAACCGGTGCTGTCGGGGGTGGCGGCGTTATCGGCAGCCGCGTTGCGGGCCATGAAGACCTGGGCGACAGCAGCGGCCAGGTCTGACATGGCCATTGCGGTGGGGTTGGCGGCCAACGGCTCGGTGGTGTCAGTGGCCGCTTGTTTGTCGGCCGGCTTGCCGGCCTGGGTTTGGCCGGCACTGTCAGACGTTGCCTGGTCGCTACCTGTGCCTTGCCCCGAGGGTGCCTGACTTTCGGATGACGCCTGTTGCGTGCCCGGGTTGCTGCCGGAAGATGCTTGCTGGGTGGCGGCGCTGTTGTTTGATGACGCCTGTTGTGCACTGCTGGCTGATGCCTGCGGCGAGGCGCTTGATGACGATTGCTGCGTGCTGCCCGAGGTGCTTTGCGAAGGTGCGCTGGAGGGTGCCGGGGTGCTGGCCGTGCTGCGGTATTCTGGCACTGGCGACGATTGCTGCGTGCGCTGGTTGCCCAGTATTGTGGCGAAACTTTGCGCGCTGGCGTCTGACATGCCTGTCGCCGATACTTTTACCGGCTGTGCTGAAAGTAGATTGACGACCGATGTCGTGTTTTGTGCATTCATGGTGTTACCCGTTACCCTTTGCCTGGGGTTGATTGCGACGGTACTGATGCATGGACATCTCGTCGTTGAGAATTTGTTCTTTACGGTTCAGCTGCGCACGGCGCTCGTTTTCCTGGCGCATGAGCAGTGCCTCGTAGGATGTAAGCTGCCGCTTTTGGTCGAGCCAGCGCTGCTTGCCCAGCTCGACTTTTTGATCAAGCTGGGTCACGACTCTATTTTGCTGCGAAATGGCTTCATCTAAAGTAGCGATAAACTGCCTAAAATTATGGTAGTTCGCGGCCGACATACCTTCGGCCGAGGCTTTTTCAAAGCGTTCAATGTAATCTTGCCGGTAAACGTGCAGGGTTGCCAGCTGCTCTTGGGCGCCATCGCGCGTAGTAGTAGCGGTTCGCAACTGTTGTGCCGCTTCGCCGGCCCTGGTTTTGGTCAGGTCAATAAGGGTATGTATCGGGTTATCGGTTGCCATTCATCCCCCCTGCGCTTGTCGGGGCTGACATCAGCATTTCAAGTTCCTGGCGTGCACGTGTGTAATCGATGCGGCTGTGAGTGTTTTGCTGAAGGTAGGCTTCAAGCAAGGGGTATTTTTCAATCGCCTCGTCGATGCGCGGGTCGTTTCCGGGGCGATAGGCCCCAACCGCGATAAGGTCGCGGTTGCGTTGGTAGCGTGACAGCATTTGTTTGAAGCGATGCACCAGACTGAACTGTTCCTTTGGGCTGATAGCTGACATAACACGTGAAATGGACGCCTCGACGTCAATTGCCGGGTAATGGCCAGATTCGGCCAGTTTGCGCGACAGCACAATGTGGCCGTCGAGAATGGCCCGGGCCGAGTCGGCAATTGGGTCTTGCTGGTCGTCACCCTCGGTAAGCACAGTATAAAACGCTGTAATGGATCCTGCAGGCTTGTTACCAACGGGGGCGCCATTACCGGCGCGTTCAACCAGTGCCGGCAGCTTGGCAAATACTGACGGCGGATAACCTTTGGTTGCCGGGGGCTCGCCAATAGCCAGGGCAATTTCACGCTGGGCCATGGCGTAACGGGTAAGCGAGTCCATGATCAGCAGCACATTCTTGCCCTGGTCGCGGAAGTATTCAGCGATACGGGTGGCGTACACGCTGGCCTGAATGCGCAGCATGGGGGAAACGTCAGCGGGCGCGGCCACGACAACGGCGCGCTCCATGCCTTCTGCTCCCAGGTTTTCTTCAATGAATTCTTTAACTTCGCGACCGCGCTCGCCGATGAGTGCAACGATAATGATTTCGGCTTCTGTGTAGCGCGCCATCATGCCCAGCAGCACACTTTTACCCACCCCGGAGCCGGCGAACAGGCCCATGCGCTGGCCACGCCCGACCGTCATTAGCCCATTGATGGCGCGCACGCCAACATCCAGTGCCGACCGGATGGGTGCGCGCGCCAGCGGGTTGATGGTGTGTGCCGTCAGTGAGGCTGGCACGACCTTGGTCAATGGCCCTAGGCCGTCCAGAGGGCGGCCTGCGCCATCGAGTACCCGCCCCAGTAACCCCTCGCCAACCGGCAGGTGTCGGGCTTGTGTCGTGACGTGAACTTCTTCAGTCGGGTCGAACGGGTGATCGTCAATCTGGGCAGCAATGGGCTCGGCTGGAACGATACGGGCACCGGGCGGCAGGCCGGAAATATCGCTTTGGGGCATCAGGTACAACGTATTGCCATTGAAACCAACCACTTCGGCGTCTGCCCAGTGGTCGTGTCGTTGTGAAATTTCGATTTTGCAGGCCGCACCGACAGCAAGACGCAGGCCGGTGGCTTCAAGAACCAGCCCGGTTGCGCGGGTAACGCGGCCGCTGGCGTTCCAGGATTCGATGGTGGATATGCGGCGCGAGGCATTCAGCAGCCGGCTGTTCCATCGGCTGGCCAAAGACGGGAGTTTGGCGCCAGCCGTGCTCATGTGTCTTCGGTCCAGGGGGCGTGATCGCGCAGGGTGCCGGCAATGCGGCCCCAGCGGGTTGTCAGGGTGGCGTCAATGTCGCCCAACGATGTTTCAGCAATACACCCGCCGCGCTCGATGCTTTCGTCAGGCTCAAGGTGCCATTTGTGCAGTCGCGGGTCATCTGCCAGGTGGCGTTTAAGCAAAGCGAGGTCTTCCGGGTTCATGCGCAAGATCATCAGGGCATCGCTGTTTGAGTCAACCTGAAGGATGTCGCGTACGGTATCGACGACCTTTTCGGGGTTGACAGCCAGCGTGCTGCGTATAACTTGTCGGGCAACGTTCAGGGCAAGATCGACAACCGATTCCGCAATTTGCGCATCCAGTGCCTGAACGGAGTCGGCGCATTCGTTGACCAGGTTTTGCAAGTGTTGCGCCTGGGTATTGCCCAGTTCCCGGGCTTCGGCCAGCCCTTTTTCGTAGCCGTCGCGATGGCCGGCCTGGAAACCTTCGTCGTAGCCGGCTTTTTCGGCGTCGGCCTTGCCCTTGGCAAAGCCGTCGGCATGGCCTTTTTTCAGCCCTTCGGCATAGCCTTCCTTGCGGGCTGTTTCGCGTACGTTTTTCCCGATCTCTGCGACGTGCGAGATGACATCTTGAGGGATGGGTTGCAGGTTCTCTGCTGGCGGGCGAGCCCCCGCAGGCTGGTCTTTTGATTGCTTTTCTTCAGCCAGACGACGCGCCAGTTTGCTTCCGGCTGCCACACGGGTCGGTTTGGGAACGCCCAGATCGGCCATTTCCCATCGCTTCCAGGCTTCGGCGTCGAGGTTCTGGATTTTAGGGTCAGACATATTCGTCGTTGCCCAAGCGGGTCAGGCTGATCTGGCCGGTTTCTGCAAGACGACGCGCCACCGAAAGAATGCCTTTTTGCGCTTCCTCGACTTTGGACATGCGAACCGGACCCTGGGCGTCCAGGTCGTCGCGCAGCATTTCGGCGGCACGGTTCGACATGTTGTTGAGGAATTTCTCACGCAGCTCTTCGGGCGCGCCTTTAAGCGCGATGGTGAGGCTGTCGGTGTTGATTTCCTTGAGAATGAGCTGAATGGCTGTGTCTTCGATATCGAGCAGGTTGTCGAATACGAACATTTCTTCGCTGATGCGCTGGGCGAGGTCGGAATCTATTTCGCGCAGTGTGTTCATGACGGCATCTTCTTCGGTAGACGTCATGAAATTCAGGATCTCGGCCGCAGTACGTACACCACCCAGCTTGCTGCGCTTGGCGCTTTGACCAGACAGCAGATTGTTCAGTACATCGGTAAGTTCGGCCAGCGCGGCCGGTTGCACACCGCCAAACGTGGCAATACGCAGCATGACATCGTTACGCAAGCGCTCGTTGAGCAGTTCAAGCACCGCTGAAGCGCGGTCGCGCTGCAGGTGGACCAGGATGGTGGCAATAATTTGCGGGTGCTCGTCGGCAACCAGTTCGGCGACGCTGTTGGGATCCAGCCAGTTCAGTGCGTCGATGCCGCCCGTGCCGGCTTCGGCATCGAGAATGTCCTCGATAAGACCTGCGGCACGGTCGGTGCCCAGCGCTTTGGTCAGCACCGAACGGATATAGTCTTCCGAGCCAAGGCTGACGGCCATGAACTGGTCGGCCTCTTCACGGAAATCGGTAAGTACCTTGTCGACATCAGCGCGTGTCAGTTGCTTGATGCCGGCCATGGCCCCCGAGATTTGCTGGATTTCGGGTGGCGACAAGTGCTTGAAGACCTCGGCAGCAGCGTCTTCACCCAGTGACATGACCAGAATCGCACAGCGTTCAATAGGATCTTCAAGATTTGCCATGTTGCTTTTCCATCCATGAACGAATCACCATTGCCACTGCCCGAGGATCTTTCTCGGCCATTTCGCGGGCCAGCTTCAGGCGGTCTTCGTACTTGGTGATATCAGAAGCCCGTTGCAGCATTTCATCTTCACCCTCGGTGGCGCTGACCACGGTTTCGATGGTTTCTTCAGTTTTCTTCGAGAGGCTTTCGATGGCCGGCTTGCCGATTTTGCGCCAGAAAATAAACAGGGCAATGGCAATGAGCAGGTATTCAAGCCCCTTGAGCGCCAGGGCATGGTATTCGGGGTTTTTCCAGACCGGCGGCGGCGGGATCATGCTTTCGCTGAACGGGCTGTTGATGATGCTGACCGTGTCGCCACGTTCGGCAGAATACCCCATGGCATCACGCACCAGGCTGTTCAGGCTGTCGAGCGTTTCTTGTGGCAGCGGTACGTATTCGCCTTCCTGGTTGGGCTGGTAATTGAGCACAACAGCGACTGATAGCCGGCGCAACTGACCGACCGGGTCTTTGACATGACTGATGGTGCGGTCAACTTCGTAGTTGATGGTTGAGTCGCGGCGGATGTTGGCCGGGCCGGTTTGCGAGGCCTGTTCGTTATCGGCGTTCTGGTCGCCTGCATTTGCCGGCTGTCCAACCTCGGCATTGGCGTTATCGCCAGGGGGTACCACGATGGGAGCCTGGGCATTGGGTGGGGGCTGGTTGGTCAGGGCCCCGGGGACACCGGTGGCCGGCAGATTGTTGGTGAACTGGTCGGCTGCGCTGCGTTGTTCGCTGCGAACGGCGGCATCGCCGGGGTTCTGGTTGGGCCGATAGACTTCAGAGGTTTGCTCGCGGATGGCAAAATCGACATCGGCACTGGCCTGGGCGCGCACGTTGCCGGCGCCGACCAGCGGGGTCAGCAGCGTCATGATGCGCTGGACTGTGCGTTGTTCAATGTCGTTGACCAGGCCGCGGCGTGTGCTTTCAATGCCTGCCTCGCCCGAGGGCGCAGTAAGCAGCCGTCCGTTCTGGTCGACAATGGAAACGTTGTCAGAACTCAGGTTGGGCACGCTTGACGATATCAGCCAGGTGATGGCTGATACCTGTGCCTCGCTGAGTGATCGTCCCGGGTATAGCGTAACCAGCACCGAAGCGGTCGGGGGTTGGCGGTCGCGCACAAACAGGCTTTCCCGGGGCATGGCCAGGTGGACGCGTGCCGACTGAACCGCGTGCACGGCCTGGATGGAACTTGCCAGCTCGCCTTCAAGTGCGCGTTGGTAAGTAATTTGTTCGGTGAACTGACTGGCGCCAAAGCGGGTATTGTCAAGCAATTCAAAGCCGGCATCGCCGGAACGGGGCAGCCCTTGTTCGGCCAGCTGAAGGCGCGTTTTATGCACCATGTCTGCCGGCACCTCAATGGCGGTACCGTTAGTGGCAAGACGAT
>JBAYOZ010000040.1:0-12392 GCA_041677965.1 Pusillimonas sp. | reverse complement strand
GCTGCCCCTGGTTTACAGAATGACACCGACCGGTATGCCATGCGTCATGCGTACAGACACCGGCGTATTCCCCCCGCGTTGCCTTACGGCATGCGGGTTTTTTTTTGCCCGCGTTACACTGGCGAGCTGTTGCGTCGTGCTGGCGGTCGTCAAGCGCCGGGCCACGCGTAGCCGCTTCATTCACTGCAGAAGCCGCAAGGTGTCACATGAACCCTGAACTTGTCATTATTCTTGGTAATGCGCCCGATGAATTGCTTGCCAAGCGTATCGCCCATTATCTGGTTGAAGAACGTCTGGCTGCCTGTGTGAACCTTGGGGCACCGGGCTTGTCAATGTACATGTGGCAGGGGGAAATGGAAGGTGCTTCAGAAATCCCCCTGACCATCAAAACCACGCGTGCCCGTGTGCCTGATGTCATTCACAGAATTAAATCATTGCACCCTCACGAGGTGCCTGAAATTCTTGTGTTGCCAGTCATTGGCGGGTTCGAACCCTACGCAGCCTGGGTTGTTGAGCAAACACAAGACCCGGCTATTTGATGCAGGACACTCATTCAATGTTGTACATGTTTCGCGCCGGCAGCCGGGCCTTTTTTACGGGCCTGCTGGTTATTCTGGCTGTCTTTGTAGCGCTGCCGGCTGCAGCTCAAGATGATTTTCTTGACCCCGAAGTGGCGTTCGTCATGTCGGCGGCACAGGTGGCACCCAACGAGTTGCGTATTCATTACGCTATCGCACCACAGTACTACGTGTACCGTACCCGTTTTGAGCTGACGGCCCAACCGTCTGAAGACACCGTACATCAGGTGCACTACCCGCCCGGCCTGGTCAAGTTTGATGAAACCTTCAACGAAAACCTCGAGGTCTATTATCGGCAAGTGACCTTGCGTGTCATGCTCAACCCCGGCAATGGCCCGCAGACGCTGGCCGTAACCAGCCAGGGGTGCGCTGATGCGGGGTTGTGCTACCCGCCCGTCACCAAGACCCTGACGTTGACCCCCGCCGCGGGGGGCTATACGGTCAGTGGCGCGGGGGTGGTGCAATCTGTGCCCGAACCGCTTGACCATGTCGTTAACCCCGAAAAGCCTGAACAAGGCAACACGGCAGACCCGGGCCAGAAGCCGGCGTCGGGTCTGAACCGTGCCCTGGCAGGCAGTGACACGGGCCTGGCATCGTACCTTGCGACGGCAAATCCACTGACGGTTGTTGGCCTGAGCCTGTTGCTGGGGGTGTTGCTGACCTTTACCCCCTGTGTGCTGCCCATGGTGCCAATTGTTCTGGCGGTTATTGCCGGCAGTCAGCAAGCCGGGGTCAAGCCCGGGCGCTGGCGCGGCCTGTCGCTGGCCACAATGTATCTGTTGGGCGTTTCTGTCTTGTACACCGGCATGGGGGTTGTTGCGGGTCTGGCCGGTGCCGGTCTTGCCGCCTGGCTGCAAACGCCCTGGGTACTGGCCGTGTTTGCCGCCCTGCTGGCGCTGCTGGCCTTGGCCATGTTCAATGTGTACACCTTCCAGGCGCCGTCGGGGCTGCAGTCTGCACTTGGCCAGCGCCTGTCGTCCGTTCCCGGCGGGCATTATGGCGGTGCCTTTGTCATGGGCTTGTTGTCGGCCCTGATCGTCGGGCCTTGCGTGGCGGCGCCACTGGCCGGTGTCTTGCTGTTCATTTCCCAGACAGGGGACTGGCTGCTGGGTGGCAGTGCCTTGTTCGCCCTGGCCTGGGGTCAGGGGCTGCTGTTGCTGGTGCTGGGCGCCGGATCAGGGGCACTGTTACCCAAGGCCGGCCCCTGGATGGAAGGTATACGCCAGGCGTTCGGTGTGTTGCTGCTGGCGACGGCATGGTGGATGCTGAACCCGGTGTTGCCCGCCCCGGTCATGGTTGTTGGCTGGGCCGTTCTGGCGCTCTGGTCAGCCGTATTGATGGGGGTATTGCATACGGGGCCCGTTGGCGTTTGGTCGGGTTTGCGCAAGGCCGCTGGGTTGCTGCTGGCCGTGTGGGCCGTGTTGATGCTGGCGGGCCTGGCCACAGGCACGTACAGCGTGCTGCAGCCGTTACGTGGCGTTGTGACGGCGCCTGTAATGGTGGCAGGTTCTGGCCCTGCTGTGGCCGCCACCAATATCAAGTCACAGTTTGTCAGCGTGTCTTCGGTGCAGGAACTCGATCAGCTGCTGGCCAATGTTAACCGACCGGTATTGCTTGATTTTTACGCCGACTGGTGCGTGTCGTGCATTGAAATGGAAAAATTCACCTTCACTGACCCGATGGTTGCCGGTCTGATGCAGCAATTTGTGCTGGTGCAGGCCGATGTCACCAAAAATACGGATGCCGACCGTGCCTTGTTGCGACGTTTCAGCCTGTTCGGCCCGCCCGGCATCATGTTCTTCACGGCCGGGGGGGAATACATCAGTGGTGAACGGGTCGTTGGCTTCATGAATGCCGCCGATTTTGCGTCCGTGCTGACGCGCGTACAGGCGGCAGGCAAAGTGCAATAGGCATGGCCCCGTTGTGACAGGTCCTGGGCTGAAACCCTTGGATGCCGGCGTTCGACGATGCGGACAGCGCCTAAACCTGCGCCCCGCCCATCTGGAACAGTTCCCGATGCTCTTTGATGGCGAAGCGGTCGGTCATGCTGGCGATGTAATCGGCAATGGCACGGGCCTGGTCAACGGCGTTGTCACGCCGCCAGCTGGCAGACAGCAGGCGGGGTTCGTTCAGGTAGGCCTGGAACAGGTCACGCACGATGCGTCGTGCCTTCACGGTCATGCGCATGACGGCATGATGGCGATACAGGTTTTCCAGCAGAAAACGCTTCAGGGCGTCGGCCTGGGCCCGTACCGGAGGTGAAAACGCAGCCAGGGGTGGGCAGTGCCGAACGGCCTCAGTGCTGTCAGGTTGGTGGGCATCAATGTTTTCAAGCGTGGTGCGTGTCAGGTCGATGATCAGGGTGTTGATCATGGCCCGTATGGTTTCCGAAATCGCACGCTGGCGATCAAGGTTGCGGTACCGGTTCACGACCTGGGCGTAGTGCGTGGCAAAAATTTCCAGCATTTGCAGCTGTTCGATGGTGATCAGGCCCGATCGCAGGCCATCGTCGATGTCATGGTTGTTGTAGGCGATTTCGTCGGCCAGGTTGGCGACCTGGGCTTCGAGCGAGGGCTGCCGACGCAATAAAAACCGTTCGCCCACGCTGCCCAGCAGGCGTGCATGTTTCAACGCGCAGTGTTTCAGAATGCCTTCACGGGTTTCAAAGCACAGGTTCAGGCCGTTGAATGCTGCGTAGCGTTCTTCAAGGGTGTCGACGACCCGCAGGCTTTGCAGGTTATGTTCGAAACCGCCGGCAGCGGGCGCAAACTCGCGCATGCAGGCGTTCAGTTCGTCTTGGCCGGCGTGGCCAAATGGCGTGTGCCCCAGGTCGTGCGCCAGGGAAATGGCTTCGATCAGGTCTTCATGCAGCCCCAGGTTGCGTGCCAGGCTGCGGGCAATCTGGGCCACTTCAATGCTGTGGGTCAGGCGGGTGCGAAACAGGTCACCCTCGTGGTTGATGAAGACCTGGGTTTTGTATTCGAGCAGGCGAAAGGCGTTGCAATGAATGATGCGGTCGCGGTCGCGCTGGAATTCGGAACGGCCCACCGGCGGTGGTTCGTGATGGAGGCGCCCCCGGGAAAGTGCGGGGTCGCAGGCATACGGGGCCAGGGCCGTCATTCAAACTCCTTACATTACGGGCACCGATGTTTTATGCAGCACATCACGCAGTACGTTCAGCGGTGCCCCCTGAACGATGGCCTGGCCTATTTTAGGCAGAAGCACGAAGCGCAGGTGGCCGCCTTCGGTCTTTTTGTCTACCTGCATCAACTCGATCCAGCGTTCGGTACCCAGGTTTGGCGGTACAACCGGGCAGCCGATGGCATGAACCACATGCTTGACCCGGGTAACGCTGTCGTTATCGAGCCCGACGGTGTGGGCCGACAGTTCAGCCGCCTGCAGCATGCCGCAGCCAACGGCCTCGCCGTGCAGCCATTCACCATACCCCATGCCGGCTTCAATAGCATGACCAAAGGTGTGTCCGAAGTTCAGAATGGCACGCAGCCCGGATTCGCGTTCGTCTTTGCCCACCACCAGGGCTTTCAGTTCGCACGAGCGCTTGATGGCATGGCGAATGGCTTCGGGTTCAAGCGCGCGCAGGTCGTCAACATGCTGCTCGCACCAGTCAAAAAAGGCGGTGTCGATGATGAGCCCGTACTTGATGACCTCGGCCAGCCCGGCGGATACTTCGCGTGCCGGCAGCGTTTTCAGGACGTCTGTGTCGATTTCAACGGCGATGGGCTGGTAGAACGCCCCGATCATGTTCTTGCCCAGCGGGTGGTTGATGCCGGTTTTGCCGCCCACCGATGAGTCAACCTGGGACAGCAATGTAGTGGGCACCTGCAGGAACCTGATGCCGCGCATGTAGCTGGCCGCCGCAAAGCCGGTCATGTCGCCGATAACGCCGCCGCCCAGGGCAACCAGCACCCCTTTGCGGTCGAAGCGATTTTGTAACAAGCCATCAAAAATGAGATTAAGTGTTTGCCAGGTTTTGTAGCTTTCGCCGTCGGGCAGCTCGATGCAGATGACGGTTTTACCGGTTTTGCGCAGCGCCGCCATGGTGCGTTCGGCATACAGGGCACCCACGGTGGGGTTGGTGACCACGGCAATGGCCGTGACGTCGGCAGGAATGCTGTCGTGCAGGTGGTCAAGCCGGCCTGGGCCAATATGGATGGGGTAGTGTCCGCCGGGGGTATCAACGTTAACAGTGGTGGTCATGGAATGCGGTGCAGTGGTGGGGTTATGGGGATACTGTTGCTGATTGAAGCAACTGGGCCAGGGCGGTGGCCGCCTGGGCGACCGGCAGGTGGCCGGTGTCGAAGGCGACATCGGCAACCTCTTCGTACAGGGGGGCGCGTTGCGCCAGCAATTGCGCTACCCGTTCGCGGGGGTTGGCGGTTTGCAGCAGCGGCCGGTTGCGGTCTTTGGCAACGCGCCGGTACAGTTCGTCGGCCCCGGCGCGTAAATAAATAACAACACCCCGTTCTGTCAGGATACGACGGTTTTCCGGGGCCAGTACCGCGCCACCCCCTGTGGCCAGTACAATGCCGGGTTGTTGCGAATATTCGTCAAGCAGAAGCGTTTCGCGTTTACGGAACCCTTCTTCGCCTTCGACCTCAAAGATATGGGGTATGGGCACGCCGCAGCGTGATTCAATGGCGTGGTCAAGGTCGATGAATTCACGCCCTGTGGTTTTGGCCAGGCCACGCCCTATGGTTGTTTTACCCGCGCCCATCATGCCAACCAGTATGATTGGGCGGCTGTAAGGCAAAAGCGTCGTTTCGACGCTGGCGGGGGTACAGGTTTTTTCGTTCATTTTTATATTATCCCACCAGCCATTGGGCTCGTGGCCGGTGCTGCTGACTTAAACTGTTACATAATCTTGAAGCAGCCATCATAGTCTGATTCTTCCCCGACTTAAAATCGCCGTTAAATGAGTTCATCTGCAAAATCTACCAAAAACGCCACACCGGAATCCAATCACTGGTTTGGGCGTTTTCTCATCAAGACCGCCGTGTTTTTTGCGGGTCTTGGCGTATGTGGCGCGTTGTTGGGGTCGCTGGCCCTGGCCCTGGCGTGGCCCAACCTGCCCGACCTTTCCGCCATGATTGACTACAAGCCGCGTGTGCCGCTGCGCATTTACACGGCCGACAAGGTGCTTATCGGCGAATTCGGCGAAGAGCGTCGCAACGTACTGCGCTTTAACGAAATTCCCGATGTCATGAAGTCGGCCATTCTGGCCGCCGAAGATGACCGTTTCTACCAGCACAGTGGTATTGACTGGCAGGGTGTGGCGCGTGCGGCGGTTGCCAACATTACCAGCATGGCCAAGTCGCAGGGCGCCAGCACCATTACCATGCAGGTGGCACGAAATTTCTATCTGTCATCTGAAAAAACCTACACCCGCAAATTCTACGAACTGCTGCTGACATTCAAGATTGAAGCCACGCTGTCCAAAAATGAAATTCTTGACCTGTACATGAACCAGATTTATCTGGGCCATCGTTCGTACGGGTTTGCGGCAGCATCGCGTACTTATTTTGGCAAGCCGCTGGGTGAAATCACCATCGCCGAGGCAGCCATGCTCGCCGGTGTCCCCAAAGCGCCGTCACGCTTCAACCCTATTGCCAACATGCCGCGTGCCAAGTCGCGCCAGATGTACGTGCTGGGCCGCATGCGCGACCTGGGCTACATAACGCCTGACGAATACCAGCAGGCGTCTCAACAACCGATTGTGCTCAAGTCGGCGCCCGGCACCCCGGCTGGCGGCTATGCCATTCGTGCTGAATATGTTTCCGAACTGGCTCGCCAGCTGTTGTTCACGGTGTACCAGGACAACATCTATTCCCGGGGTTTCAACGTTTACACCACCATTGATTCCAAAGAGCAGCAGCAGGCCTACGAGGCCGTGCGCAACGGTATTCTTGACTACACGCGGCGTGCGCCCTACCCGGGCCCGGAAGAAACAATCAGTTTGCCGGCAGGTATCGAACAAAACGCTGAACAGTTCGATGAAGTTCTTGCAAAAGTACAAGAAAAGTACCGTGACAGTGATGATCTGATGGTGGGCGTGGTGCTTTCAGCCGCACCCGACAAGGTGGTTGTGGCGCGCAGCCCCGAACAGATCGTTGAAGTGACCGACAAGTCGGCGCTCAAGGTCATTGCGCGTGGTCTGGTCAAGAATGCCAAGTCTGATGTGCGCATTGCACGCGGTGCGGTGGTGTACATACGCAAAAACGGTGACTACTGGGAATTGCTGAACAAGCCGTCGGTACAGGCGGCGTTTGTGGCCCTGCAACCGCAAGACGGTGCGATTCGCGCCATGGTGGGTGGGTTTGACTTTGAAGAGCAGTTCAATCGGGTAACCCAGGCCTGGCGTCAGCCCGGCTCGGCCTTCAAGCCGTTCATTTATGCCAGTTCGCTCGAGCGTGGCCTGACGCCGGCCACCCAGGTCTCTGACGAGCCTTTCCGCCTGACGGCCGCGCAAACGGGGTCGAAAGCCTGGGAGCCCAAAAATTACGGCAACAGCTACGAGCCCATGCTGACACTGCGCGAGGCGCTGTACAAGTCCAAGAACATGGTGTCGATCCGTATCATGCAGGCGGTTGGCCCGCAGTACGTACAAGACTACGTCACGCGCTTTGGTTTTGACCGGGCCCGTAACCCGGCCGTGCTGCCGCTGGCGCTGGGGGCGGGCGGGGTTACGCCCATGCAGCTGGCCGCCGGGTACGTGGTGTTCGCCAATGGCGGTTACCGTGTGCCGCCCTACCTTATTGACCGCGTTACCGACGCCGACGGCAAGGTGGTCATGCAGGCCAAGCCGGTGGTTGCCGGCGATGCCGCGGCACGCGTCATCGACCCGCGTACGGCCTACGTCATGAACGACATCATGCGTGGTATTGCCCGTCAGGGCACGGCAGCGCGCCTGGCCCGAGACCTCAAGCGCCCCGACGTGGGTGGTAAAACCGGCACCACCAACGATTCGCACGATGCCTGGTTTGCCGGCTTTACGCCCAGGCTGGTGGGTGTGGCCTGGATGGGCTTTGACAAGCCGCGCTCACTGGGTTCACGCGAAACCGGTGGCGGAGCCTCGTTGCCGATCTGGCTCGATTACATGCGGTTTGCGCTTAAAGACGAACCCGTCGCCCAACCCGGCGCAATGCCCGATGGTTTGTTGCGCGAAGGCGGTGAGTTCTATTTTGCCGAGTTTCCGCCCGGCAGGGCCGTTGCCCGTGTTGGCTTGCCGTCAACCGAAGAGCTGATGCTGAATGGCCAGCTACCCGAAGGGGCCGCACCTTCCGATGGCATTGGCGACCTGCTGAACCAGCTTGACGGCAGTGCGGTGTCTGTTGAGCCGTCGTACGGGCCTGCACCCCAGCCGGCCCAGACACAGCGGGTGCAGTTCTAGCGTTAAACAGTCACCTTGAGCGGCTGGCCGCCGTTGGCGTCGGTGCAGATTTGTGAAAGCGCCTCGGCCATGTCGGGGCCGCCACGGGTGTCTACCCAGCGCTCGCCGTCGTAGCGGTAATGAAAACCACCGCTGCGCGCAGCCACCCACATTTCCTGCAAAGGCGCCTGGCTGTTGATCACCACGTGGATGCTGTTGTTGAAGATCAGGGTAAGCACATTGCCGTTGCGGCTGGCATCTACGTCAAAGTCGTACATGGCCAGCCAGTCGTCCGACTGGCTTTCAAGGTGGTCCAGGATGGCGTCGGCACGTGCCAGGAATTCTGTTTCGGTCATAATGGCTATCCGTTATATATCAGGAGTGTAAAGAGATGCGAGCGCCCCGTTCGACACCCGCGGTGTCTGTTTCCCGCATTGTAGCCAGCATGGCTGTCTTTGTACTGATGGCAGGTTGTGGCTACAAGGGCGACCTGTACATGCCGCAGCCGGCCGACCCGGCGCTGGTTCAGCCTCCGGCGGCACCGGCAACCATGGATCAAGGCGCTGCAATATCGCGTTAACCCTGCCGTGGTAAAACAGCCTGTCGCGTGCAATCGTTGTTATCATTGTTGCCTTTCATAAACAGCACTATTTGTTTCCCAATGACCGTTTCGCCTCATTTTGCGTTTCACAACGGCGTTCTGCACGCTGAGCAGGTGCCTTTGCCGCTTCTGGCAGAACGCTTCGGTACGCCGTTGTACGTGTATTCAAAACAAGCGTTGCACGACGCATGGGGGGCCTACAGTCAGGCGGCTGAAAACCGCGATGTCCTGGTGTGCTACGGCATGAAGGCCAATTCCAATCTGGCGGTACTCAACGAGTTTCGCAAGCTTGGCGCCGGTTTCGATATTGTTTCGGGGGGCGAATTGGCTCGTGCGCTGGCAGTGGGTGCCGACCCGTCAAAAATTGTTTTTTCAGGTGTGGGCAAACAGGCCTGGGAAATGCAGGCCGCCCTGAAAGCCGGCGTCAAATGCTTCAACGTCGAATCCGAGCCCGAGCTTGAGCGCCTGGCCCAGGTGGCTCACGACATGGGCGTTGTGGCGCCGGTATCGCTGCGTGTCAACCCCGATGTTGATGCAAAAACCCACCCGTATATTTCTACCGGCCTGAAAGAAAACAAGTTTGGTATTGACATCGAGCAGGCCCCGGCGGTTTACCAGCGTGCGATGCAGCACGCCAGCCTGAATATCGTGGGGGTCGATTGCCATATCGGTTCGCAGATTACCGAGGTCAGCCCTTACCTCGATGCGCTCGACAAACTGCTGGTCCTGATTGCGCGGCTGGCTGACGCCGGGATTCATATCCACCATCTCGATCTGGGCGGGGGTATAGGCATTCGTTATACCGATGAAACCCCGCTGACCCCCAAAATGCTGCTCGATGAAGTGTTCCCGCGCCTGCAGGCCCGGGGGCTGGGTCATTTGCAGGTCGTGCTGGAACCTGGCCGTTCGCTGGTGGGCAATGCGGGTGTCTTGCTGACCCGCGTCGAATACCTCAAGCACACAGATGCCCGCAATTTTGCAATTGTTGATGCCGCCATGAATGACCTGGTTCGCCCCACGCTTTATGATGCGTGGCACAGTGTCGAGCCGGTAGTCAAGGCGTCTTCAGGTCTGGCCACGCAGCGTTACGACATTGTCGGGCCCATTTGCGAGTCGGGCGACTGGCTGGCCAAAAATCGTGATTTCGCCCTGGCACCGGGTGACCTGTTGGCAATTATGTCCGCCGGTGCCTATGCCTTTACCATGGCCAGCCAATACAATACCCGTCCAAGGGCGGCGGAAATCATGGTACATGACCAGACCTTTACTGTGGTTCGTCCCCGCGAAACCCTGCAAAGCCTGTTCGCTGACGAAGTCATTCTTGATTAGGCAGGGTCTACCAGGTCTTTCAACAGTACAAGGTCGGGCATCAGGATGAATTTATTTTGCGTGAAATGAACGCGCCAGATACGCACGACCAGGATCGCGCCCGACGCTCTCGCGTAGATCGCGTGTTCAGCGATTTTGCGGCCTATCTGGCCCCTGTCATGGTGGTTTTCATGGCGCTGGGTACCCTGGTGTACTGGGCACCTGCCGGTAATTTTGCCTCGGGTGCCGTACAGGCCGTGCCCATGCTCGAAGGCGTGGTGCTGGCCTTGTCCCTGGGGCTGTTAATGGTGTCAGTGGTCAGCCGCAAGTGGCTGTACGTACTGTTTGCCGGATGGCTCGTGGGTAACTTGCGGCTTACCGCGCTATCCATGGGGTGGGATACCCAATGGCTGGGTCAGGCCGTACCCGAGTCTCTGGTGCCCCTGATGCGCGCCCTGACCATCGCCCTGTATTACATCCTTACCTATGCCTTGTTTACCCAGTTGTTCAAGGCTGAACTTGCAAAAGCAGGCTACGAACCCCTTCAAACGGCTGGCCGGCTGTCCGGGGTGGTCTTGCTGGCGGCAGCGCTGGGCCTGACGTACGAGCAGTTCCTGCCACTGATGTGGACGATTGTGGCGTTGGCGGTATGCCTTGTCGCCTGGTTGCTGACCCTGGTTATTCGCCAGGCACGCTCTACCCAGGTGGTTTGGTACGCGGTGGCGTTGACCGTGGTGGTTGCCATTGGTTCAGGTGCTGTTGGTGTGCTGGCGCAGGCTCTTGATTTTACGTTTTTTGACGATACAGCCTTGCATATAGGCTCGGCGTTTGTGTCCAGTTTGTTGATCGCCCTGGTCATTGCCAACAGCGAACGCACAGAGCGTCAGCAGCGTATTCAGGCCCAGGAAGACCTCAAACGGGTTTATCAGGTGGCGCCGGTCGGCTTGTTCAGCCTGTCGCTGCAGGGGCGTTTGCTGCGTGTCAATCCGGCCCTCAAAGAGCTGCTGGGCATTTCCAGTCTTGAGGGCGAGCGTGGCCTTTGGGAAAACCATTTTGGCCGGGCCGGCTGGATACGCTTGCTTGATCTGCTTGAGCGCGATGGCGAGGTCGAATTTGAAATTCAAAGCCAGCGGCTTTACCCCGAACAGCAGCCACGCTCTTATTTGTTGAAGGCTGTGCTTGAAAACGGCCAGATCGAAGGCTCGCTGCAAGATATAACCGGTCATGCCGATGCCTTGTCGCGTATCCGTTTGCAGTCAAACTGCGACCCGCTGACCGGGGCGATGAATGTCCAGGGCATTGATACCGAGTTGCGCACCAGTATCGAACGCATGGCAAACGGTGAAACCTTCTTGCTGGGTTACCTCGAGCTTAGTTCACTGAAAACCGTTAACAACCTGTATGGCAAAGCTGCCGGTGACGACGTCTTGCGCCAGATCTGCGATCGCATCAAAGAGATTCTCGGGCTTGATGGGCAACTGGGGCGTGTGACCGGGTCTGAATTTCTGATATTTTTTGCCAGCATCACACTTGAAAAAGCGCGTGAGCTGGCCCAGCGCATTATCGATGACTTGCTGGTTCGTCCGCTCATGATCGGCAGCACGCCGTTCCGTTTCCAGTGTGCGGTAGGGCTGGTGGAACTCAAGCCGGCCCCCATCGAGCCGGGTGATGCCCTGGTCGTTGCAAAGCGTGCCGCCCGTACCGCCCGCAAGCAGCAAGGTGCGCAGGTGGTTGTGCAGCAATACAATGCCCGCGAGCTTGCCGACCAAAGCCTTGAATTACGCCTGTTGCGCGAATTCACCAGCGAGTTTTCCACCGATGGTTTTTCCGTGGTCATGCAGCCTATTATGTCGCTGTCCGATCCGTTTGGCTCCCTGAACTTCGAGGTACTGCTGCGCAAGCACGACCGCAAGGGCGTGGCGGTGCACACGGGCAAAATGATTTCAGCCGCCGAAGAAAGCGGCGTCATGACCCGTATCGACGAGTGGGTAGTCAATACGACGCTGCATTGGCTGGACGCCAACCAGACGCGCCTTGAAAACACGGCTTTTGTGTGTGTGAACCTGAATGGCATGTCGCTGAACGACCCGCAGTTTGTCGAGTCGTTCTTTGCCACATTCGAGCGTTATCACCATGTGGCGCGCAAGCTTCTGATTGAAATTACCGAAACCGTGGCCTTGCAAGACCTGGACACAACGCGTACCTTCATTGCACGGCTTCAGGCCATGGGGGCGCGTGTGGCGCTGGATGACTTTGGGGCGGGGTACACCTCGTTTGCCTACCTGAAAATGTTGCCCGCCAACGCCCTGAAAATCGATGGTGCGTTTGTACGCAGCATGAATGATCACCCGACTGATGTCGCAATTGTGCGGGCCATTGTTGCGCTGGCGCACAGCCTGAACATGTTCACCATTGCCGAGTGGGCTGAAGACATCCCGACACTGCGGGTGCTTAAAGATCTGGGGGTCGATTACGTTCAGGGCTATGTGGTGTCACGCCCGCAACAGCCCGAACTGAT
>JBAYOZ010000039.1:0-12535 GCA_041677965.1 Pusillimonas sp. | reverse complement strand
CCAGTCCGTGTCTTTCTTCCGCCTCGCAGGTGAACGGACGGTCAGCGCGAAGCATCACATCCCGAACGAAAGCATCGAACCAGATGAATGGCAAGCCCCTCGGGTGACACCAAGTCTGGCTTGTACCAAATACTCGTCCAATTAAGCGCCCCAAGTATCTGCAGTCTGAGAACCGATCGAGACACTCCCTCCACTAACGGTAAGTCATCGACCAGTTTACGAAACACATCTTCATATCCCGCATTAAGCATCTGCACACGCTTTCGTACCGACACCGAAAGCTCGGGCAGTCTCGTGGGCATAGAGACCGCCATAAAATCATCGCCCCCGCATAAGTTATTCAAGTGCGCTTTACAGCCCAATTCAAGGCGCTCCCAGGGATCCTCACTCTTTGCAAGAGCCTGTCGCATATCAGCCATCAGTCGATGACTTCCCTCTTCATAAACTGCAGCAAAAAGCTCTTCTTTCGTCGGGAAGTGATAATAAATCGACCCTAAAGGAACGTGCGACTTCACGGCGATATCCCGCAAAGATATAGCCTCGAAACTGCGCTCTCTGAGCAGACGGGCAGCAACCGTCAGGATGTGCATGCTCCTGGAAAAATTCCCCACTTCTTTCCCGACCATACTTGCACCGATCGAACGAGTTACTCGCGTGTTTAACACCCGCGACCTTGCCAACGCTTGATCTTCCCCCCAGGACGTACAGTCGCTCCCCACCCGCTTTTCAATCCAGGCAACGCGTTTTTCAATATTTTCAAGATTATGACGCTGCCAGACATATCGAACGCCTGATGCCGATATGCGAATTTTGTCTGAGCATAGCTCTCGTGCAACCCGGTCTTGTCCATGCGACGGATACATAAAGGAGTAGTCCAGAACAGCCGTCTCAACTTCAGGTGCAACACGAGGACGCCTGGAAACAAACTCGGCTGATTCCTGAGACTCGAAGCCACTTTTTGGGGTATCTGCAGAACGCAGTGGTTCTTTAACCACGGAATGTCCTCCTGGAGAAAACTGAATAAAAATGCGGTGACGCAGCAATTATAACCGAGAAAGTCGATTGACATACTCGTTTGTTAAAAATACAGTTAGCTCATCAAAACAAAAACTGAGACAGTCATGACACTACAAAATTGCTCAATGCCGGAAGACAATGAAAGCGTAGAACTGTATCGAAGCATGGTGACTCGCTTCTGCAAAAACGGCTTCGGAAAAGACCATGCCCAATGGGAGCATGATGGCACCATGCCACGACACGTCTGGGAAGCGGCCGGTGACAACGGTTTGTTGTGCGTAGATCTTCCCGAAAGCGATGGCGGACAAGGTGGCAGTTTTCTGCACGCCGCTGCCCTAATCGAGGTCTTGGCAGAGCAGGGGCTCTCCGGGCCGTTATACAGCTTCATGGTGCACTCTGACATCGTAGTGCCCTACATCCGTGAATATGCCACGCAGTCCGTACGGGAAGCCTGGTTGTCACGTCTTGCAAACGGGCGCGCAATCGCTGCAATCGCCATGACGGAACCCGGTGCAGGCAGTGACCTCAAGGCCATGACGACATCTGCTCGCAGGCATCCTGAGGGTGGGTTCATCATTAACGGTGCGAAAACTTTCATCACCAATGGTGGAATCGCAGACCTTATCGTAGTCTGCGCCAAAACATCGCCCGAAAAAGGCGCAAAAGGTGTTTCACTTTTTGCTGTCGATGCGAACACACCTGGCGTTCGTCGTGGCCGTAGCCTGGAAAAGTTGGGGATGCGAGCCAGCAACACCGTGGAACTTTTTTTTGATGACCTGCACGTACCAGACTCTGCCCTGCTAGGCGAACCTGATAAAGGCTTCATCTACCTGATGAACCAGCTACCTCGCGAACGACTGGTCATCGCCATCGCAGCACTGACCACAGCGGAATCCATACTGCAACAAACCGTTGATTATGTGAAAGAGCGCAAAGTCTTTGGCCAATCACTTTCAAAATTCCAGAATACCGGGTTCACACTGGCCGAGGCAAAAGCTCAGGTGACAGTGGCACGCGCTTTTCTGAATGAGTGCATTCAAAAGCAGGCAACCAATCAGCTTGACTCTGTCACGGCTGCAATCGCAAAACAGCAGCTCACAGAATTGGTTGGACGCGTTGTCGACACATGTGTCCAGCTGCACGGCGGTTACGGATATATGTGGGAGCAACCTGTAACCCGCGCCTATGCGGACGCTCGCGTATTGCGAATTTTTGGTGGATCTAACGAGATCATGAAAGAGCTCATTAGCCGACAGCTTTTTTCATGAACACATTTTCGGAGTAAAAAGTGCAAGCATATATTTATGATCATGTCAGGACACCACGAGCCAGATCAGGTCGAGGCGGTTCGTTCCGGGAAATCACCCCTACAGCACTGGCAGCAACAGCCCTTCGGTCAATTCGCGACCGCAGTCAAATCGATACAACCCTGATTGATGACGTTTCACTGGGCTGCGTTGCACCCGTTGGTGAACAAGGAGCAAACATTGCTCGCACCGCACTGCTGATGGCCGATTTCGACCAAAGCGTTCCTGGCGTACAAGTGCACCGCTACTGCTCTTCAGGACTGGAAACATGCAACACAGCTGCAGCCCAGATTGCTGCAGGGGTACACCAGCTCGCTGTCGCGGGTGGTGTCGAGTCATTATCCCGGGTACCTCTGTTTCTGGACGGAGGCTCTGTTCACAGTGACCCGGAAGTCGCTACTTACACGGGCTACTCCCCTCAAGGTGTCGGTGCCGATGTGCTCGCAACACTTTGGGGGTTTAGCCGTGAAGACGTTGACGCCTTCGCAGTCCGCTCTCACCAGCGGGCAGCGGGGGCATGGGACGCAGGCTATTTCAATCGCTCGGTCGCACCGGTCATTGACGATAACGGTATGGTGGTACTTGCCCGCGATGAGGCCATCCGGGCATCCACAAGCATGGAGTCTCTATCCGCATTAAAGCCCTCATTTGAATTTATGGGAGTTAAGAGCGGCTTTGATGCCGTGTGCCAACTGCGCTATCCGCATATCCAGAATGTCAGGCATATACACCACGCGGGTAATTCTTCGGGAATTGTTGACGGAGCGTCAGCCGTCCTGCTCGGAACTCGTGAAATTGGCTCGGCAATCGGGCTCAAGCCTCGCGCCCGGATACGCTCCTATGCCTCGGTAGGTAGCGACCCCACCATCATGCTTACAGGTCCGGCACCGGCAGCGCGCAAAGCCCTGGATCGTGCAGGCATGTCTATATCGGACATTGATCTGTTTGAGATCAATGAGGCATTTGCGGCGGTGCCCTTGGCATTCATGGCTGAAATGAACGTTGATCCTGAGCGGGTCAACGTGAACGGCGGCTCAATCGCCATGGGGCACCCACTCGGCGCGACAGGTGCCATCCTCGTCGGCACGCTTATCGACGAACTGGAACGCCGGAACCTGCAAACCGGCATGATTGCTATCTGTGTTGGTGCCGGCATGGGTACCGCCACCATCATTGAAAGGATTTAAAAATGATCGATTATGACGTAACCCCGGAAGGCGCAGCCGTCTTGACCTGGAACATGACAGACAGACCGGTCAATGTCATGAATGACGAAAGCCTGAAGCTATTCGCTGAACTCATCGAACACGCAATCACCGACTCAACCGTCAAGGGGATCGTGATTGCATCGGCCAAACGCGACTTTGTCACAGGCGCCGACCTAGTTTCGTTCCTTGGCGATCGCACACCTCACATCATTTTCGAAAAAGCCCGATTTACACAATCCATTTTGCGACGACTTGAAACGGGCGGAAAACCCGTTTGTGCCGCCCTTGCTGGCTCAGCCCTTGGCGGCGGGATGGAAATAGCACTTGCATGCCATCATCGCATCGTTGCCGACAAACCAACCCTTCGCCTTGGCCTGCCAGAAGTCACGCTTGGGCTTCTCCCCGGTGCCGGCGGAACACAGCGGCTGCCCCGACTCATTGGCGTTCGCGCTGCACTTCCATTTTTACTGGAAGGTCGCCTGGTGACGGCCACTGAAGCACTGGGCATTGGCATGGTTCACGAAGTTGTCGCCGAGACAGACCTGCTGCCGAAAGCAATAACCTGGGTAACCAGCCAGGCCACCCCAGTTGCTCAACCCTGGGACACCAAAGGCTTTACGCTGCCGGGCGGCACACTCGGCCCAGTTGAGGTTTATCAAGTATTTGCAACCGAAACCGCCCGCATTACCGCACGCACCCATAACAACCTGCCAGCCCCTCGCCATATTCTGAGTGCCATCTACGAAGGGCACAATAGCGATTTAGATACCGGACTCAAGTCCGAACTGAGACATTTTGTATCTTGCGCCTGCTCTGTTGAGTCAAAAAATATCCTGAGAACCAATTTCTTCGGTGTCAGCGATGCCGCGAAACTCAAAGGCCGTCCAGCTCACGAAAAAGAACTCAAGGTTGAACTGCTCGGTGTTACAGGCAACAGTGAGACGGTCAAAGCTTTTATTGATGTGGCCGTCGCCGCACGCCTGCCCGTCAAATGGCATGGCTCCCCCCACACCACATTACCGCCCGAGTGGGCTGACTACGTAACCCTAGCCGAAACTCGGGAAGACTTGCAACAGTGCAGCTACATCATTAACGGCGACGAATCAAACACGCTAACAGACCTGGTTCCGCAGGCCTTCTTGTGGAGCCACGCAAACCAGGCATCCGATGGCCGCGCTCACCTGCGTCTGGCCGGGCCTGGCCGTCGACTCATTGAGATCATCCGCAGCAACACAACGACAAACAGCCAGATTGCCTTCGCCATGGATCTCAGCCGCCGACTTCGCAAAGTACCCATCGTCATCCAGGCCGGCCAAAACACCTACATCGAGCGTGTCGGCAATGCTTACTCAGAAACAGTTCGCCAACTCGTGAACGACGGTATTTCACCCGTCTTGATTAACAGCGCAGCAAAACAGATTGGCATGGACAGCCAGCCCTTGCCTGAGTCAGAAAGTGCCCGTCAAATCTCCCGCACAACACCCAACGAGTGGCAGCGTGCTACCGATACAGTCGCCTGGATAAAAGACGTACTGTTGACTGCGCAGGCTGAAGAAGCCCTGCGCTGTCTTGATGACGGTACCGTATCCACCCCTCTTGATGCCGACATTGCTGCAGTTCTTGGCCTGGGTTACCCCCTGCATCTGGGCGGCCCCATTGGCTACATCGATACAATCGGCGCCGGCAAATTCATGGACACCAGGGCTTCACTCAAGCGCGATGCCCCCATCACCCCGAACATTGAACAAATACTCAGAAAACATGCTGAAAGCTCGCTGAGCTTTCACGGCGACTGACGCATTGTCACACCTGCGAAAAACATAGCACGAGGAGACAATAATGAGTGTGAAACCACCCTTTAATCATCTGCGTTTTGCAGAGCAGATCGTAGATTTTGAACAGCGCAATGATGGCACATTAATACTTCGTTCCCCTCATGCCCTGAGAGCCTATCCCAACCACTTCTGTTTTCACCTGCGCCGTTGGGCCGCAGAAACACCTAACAACGTATTTCTGGCAGAACGAGACGAAAACGATCAGTGGCAAAAAATCACATACCGTGAAATGCTGCAATCAGTGGAAAGTCTGGGGCAGGCACTGCTGGATCGAGGCCTCTCATCCAGCCGGCCACTGATGGTACTTTCCGAAAACAGCATTGACTTGGCAAGTCTGACACTGGCCGCCCTGTATGCAGGCGTTCCTGTCGTTCCTGTATCACCGGCCTACTCATTACTAAGCCAGGACCTGATGAAAATCAGAGCAATTGCTGATCTGGTGACCCCAGGCATGATCTACGCTGCCAATGCCGAACCCTACGCTCGTGCTATCGAGGCGATCAGAAAAGAGGACACGACGGTCGTCATAAGCAAAGGTACCTTGCCCGGGTCAGTGCAATATAAAAACCTGCTGCAAACACAACCTTCTGTGGCACTGACGCAGGCATTTGATCGTGTCAACCCCGATCAGGTAGCAAAAATTCTGTTTACGTCGGGCTCGACCGGTGAGCCCAAAGGCGTAATCACAACCCACAGAATGCTGTGCTCCAATCAGCAAAGTATCGCGCAGTGCTGGCCATTCATGGAAGACTCCCCGCCTGTCATTCTGGATTGGCTTCCCTGGAGCCATGCCTTCGGAGCCAACCACAATTTCAACCTGGTCCTGCGCAACGGGGGAAGCCTTTACATCGACGACGGCAAACCGATGCCCGGATTGATTGAAAAAACCGTGCGCAACCTGAGGGAGATTTCTCCCACCCTTTATTTCAATGCACCACGAGGCTTTGATGCGCTGCTCCCGTACCTGGAACGGGATAGCTCGTTGCGAGACAAATTTTTCCAGAACCTTGACCTGATCTTCTATGCAAGTGCGGCCCTTCCGCAAAACCTGTGGGACCGGCTGGAATCAGCCTCTATTGCCTCGCGTGGCGAAAGGGTTCACATGGTTTCATCGTGGGGGGCCACCGAAACCACATGTACGGCAACCTCAGTCTACTTCACCATCGAAAAGGCCGGAGTCATTGGCCTGCCTGCTCCAGGTGTCGAGGTGATGCTGGCCCCTTCTGCATCAAAGATGGAACTGCGTGTTCGAGGCCCGATTGTGACCCCAGGCTACTGGAAGCGCCCGGACCTGACAGCCACGGCCTATGACGAAGAAGGGTTTTACAAAATCGGCGACGCAGGCAAGCTGGACGACCAGGACGACCCGTCAAAGGGCATCTTGTTTGATGGCCGAGTCGCAGAAGACTTCAAACTGCTTTCCGGCACATGGGTGCATTGCGGTCAGGTACGTCTGAATGCAATTAGCGCGTGTACACCCGCAATTCAAGATGTCGTAATCACTGGTCATGATCGCGAAACGCTGGGCCTGCTGGTTTTTCTGAATCAGTCCGCCTGTCGCGACATTGCGGAAGACCAGTCCCTGACGACAGCCGAACTAGCTTCAAACCCGAAAGTGCACGCTTTTATCAAAAAAGGCCTGCAAACCTATAACCAAAAACATAACAGCAACAGCATGCGGATAGAGCGTTTCACGCTCTTGCCAGACACTCCGATCATTGACTACGGCGAAATAACAGACAAGGGATACATCAATCAGAATGCGGTCATCAAGCGCCGCGCAGCCGTGATCGAGAGTATGTACCGAGACAGCGAAGATAACGAATTCGTTGTAAATGACTCACCAGAAGAAGACTCAGAGCTTTCGTCAGCCAAAGCAGTTTAATTCCCCATCGAGGAGACATCATGAAATTACTTAAAAAAACCATCCTGTTTTCCCTGACTGCCATGTCATGTTCATTAGCGCTTGCTTCAGACATCACAATCGGAGTCACCATATCAGCAACAGGCCCGGGAGCCGCTCTTGGGGGGCCTCAGAAATCAACAACAGAGCTCTTCCCAAAATCCGTCGCAGGCAAGAAAATCAACTGGATTGTTCTGGATGACACTACTGACCCAACCGTAGCATCTCGGAACGTAAGCAAATTTATCAACGAAAACAAAGCCGACGTTATCATCGGCTCGTCCACAACAGCCAATACAGCATCATTTATCGATACGATTGTCGCGTCCAAAACGCCTGTGATGGCTTTAGCACCACTGGAGCTGCCACCCGAGAAGGACCACTGGGTATTCAAAATGCCACAAAACAATAACATTATGGGTCAAGCGCTGGTAGAACACATGACGGCAACCGGCGTCAAAAGCCTTGGAATCATTGCATTCGGGGATATCTATGGCGACCTCTGGATCAAAGCAATGACGCCCATGTTGGAAGCCGCCGGCATCAAGCTTTCTGCAATAGAGCGCTACAACCGCACAGACACATCTGTGGTAGGCCAAACACTGAAACTTCTTGGTGCGAAGCCGGATGCGGTACTTGTCGCCGGTGGTGGGACACCGGCGGCGCTTCCTCATGTCACGCTGGTTGAGCGCGGCTACAAAGGGCAGATTTATCAAACGCATGGAGCTCCCTCTTCAGCATTCTTGCGCGTAGGGGGTTCCAACGTCGAAGGAGGCATCTTCGTGGCGGGGCCCCTGCTGGCGCACGATCAACTACCCGACTCGGCACCCACAAAAAAAACCATCGTCAATTACGTCACTGCGTATGAGGAAAAGTTCGGCCCAGGTTCGTTGTCCTCTTTTGGCGGACACATGTGGGATGCATGGGCAGTATTAGAGCAAGCACTTCCAAAAGCTCTTGACAAGGCAACACCCGGAACCGAGCAGTTTCGCGTAGCACTGCGCGACGCCCTCGAAGCCTCTAAGGACGTCGTTGGTGTGCATGGTATCTACAACATGTCGCCTGAAGACCACTTCGGACATGATGAGCGCTCTCGCGTTCTACTCCGTGCCGAAAACGGTACTTTCAAACTGCTTCCTGCCACAAACAAATAAATAAACCTAGGCACTTGGCGTTACGTTCCAGGCGCCCAGGTTCATGACACTTACACAACTAATCGCCTTCCGCCCATCTGACAGGCGGCATTCAAGAGGAACTCGTACCATGCAAATCAAAAACTCAACTTTCATCGTGACCGGCGGCGCATCTGGATTGGGCGAGGCCACCGTAACCGCCTTGCATCAGCGTAATGCCAACGTCGTAATCGCCGATCGGGACAATGAGCGCGGCCAGGCACTGTCGGACAAATTGGGGGAAAGGGCTGTCTATGTCGCCACCGATGTCACTGACGCAGAAAGCGCCAAAGCATGCACCCAATTCTCGGTCCAGCATTTTGGCGGTTTGCAAGGCCTTATCAATTGCGCAGGGATAGGCGTCGCTGAAAAAATTTTGGGCAAAGAAGGACCACAACCTCTGGACCACTTTGCCCGCGTTATTACAGTCAACCTGATCGGTAGCTTCAACATGCTTTCACAGGCCGCAGCACTCATGAGCACCGGTAGTGCAAACGCCGCTGGCGAACGCGGCATCATTATCAACACAGCCTCTGCTGCCGCATTTGAGGGCCAGATCGGCCAGGCTGCATATGCGTCATCAAAAGGCGGCATCGTCAGCCTGACACTGCCTGCTGCCCGAGAACTTGCCCGATTCGGCATCAGGGTGGCAACCATTGCCCCCGGACTTTTCCTAACCCCCATGATGGCCACACTGCCCCAGGAAGTGCAGGACTCCCTGGGCCAATCGGTACCTTTTCCGCCTCGTTTGGGCCGGCCCGATGAATTTGCCGCCATGGCAATTCATATCATAGAAAACGAAATGATCAATGGCGAAACCCTGCGTCTTGACGGCGCCCTTCGCCTGGCTGCGCGATAAGTCATGACTGCATCCTCCTCGAATAAAACCCAGGGAGCCTTGGCCGGTCTTCGAATTCTCGAGTTCGCAGGCCTTGGGCCTGCCCCCTTTGCCTGCATGATGCTCGCCGATATGGGTGCAGACATCATTACATTGACACGACCCGGCACTGCATCAAATGACTTTCCTCAGGTTATTAGTCGTGGCCGCCGCGTGTGCGAGGTCGATCTCAAGGATCCCGATTCAATTCAATCTGTCAAGACATTGATAAAGCATGCGGACGTCCTGATCGAAGGGTTTCGACCTGGCGTCATGGAGCGACTGGGCATAGGACCGGAACAGGCCCAAGCCATCAACACGCGGCTGATTTACGGACGCATGACAGGATGGGGACAAACGGGACCAAAGGCTCATCTTGCCGGTCATGACATCAATTACATCGCCCTCACAGGCGCCCTGCACGCAACAGGCTCGCGCAACTCGGGGCCGGTTCAGCCGCTCAACCTGCTGGGCGACTATGGAGGAGGCAGCCTGTACCTGCTGGTAGGGATTCTTGCCGCCCTGGTAGAAAGAAACAGATCAGGTCTCGGGCAGGTAATCGACGCCGCAATCACCGATGGAGTCCTTTCCATGATGACCCTGAGTTGTGAGCAGGGACTGCGCGGGCAGTTTACAGAAGAGCGCTGCAGTAACCTGCTTGATGGAGGCACCCCTTGGTACGGTGTCTATGAAACGGCTGACGGCAAGCACATCAGCATCGGTTCTCTTGAGCCGCAATTTTTTGCTCTGCTTTGCCAGAAACTCGATCTTAGTCAATCACTGCACAACTCACAAAACGATGCGTCGCATCAAGATCAGCTAAGAGCAACGCTGAAACAACGTTTTGCCAGCAAAACCCGTGATGAATGGGGGAATATTTTCAAAGACTCTGATGCATGTGTAATGCCAGTTCTAACGCTAAGCGAGGCGGCAACAGACCCACACAACATCGCCCGTAATGCCTTTGTAAATGTCGACAACACGCTGGTCCCGGCGCCTGCCCCCAAGCTCTCGCGCACGCCCTCAACAATAAAAGGTCTTTCTTCAGAAACAATTGAAAACTTATCTACCGCAATTCGAAGCTGGACGCCCTGATCCGCCACAGGTCAGGCACACAGGTGTTCAGACTGATATCCGCTTCAAACGTCGCCATAAAGTGGTTCGACTGACACCCAAAATTGACGCCGCTGCTTTATGGTTACCACCACACGACTCCAGCACCTGCAGAATACGGGCATTTTCAAGCTGCTGGGTATAGCCGTACCCCCACCCAGTCGCGGGTTCTTCGGAAGACCATGAATCCACTCCCAGAACCTCTGCCACCAACGCTCTTGCATCGCGGTCGGGAAAAGCCATGGCAAGCACAACCATGCGCTCAATGACATTTTCGAGTTCTCGCACGTTGCCTGGCCATGAGTACTGCACAGCGACATGCGACAAATGCTCGACAAGTGCAGGCATAATTTCCGGTACCTGACCAAACTGACCAGACAACCTGCGCACCAGCGCCCTGACCAGCAACGGGAAATCATCCCTGCGCTCACGCAACGGAGGAAGAATCAAGGGCAGGATATTCAACCGGTAGAACAGGTCTCGCCGAAAACGCCCTGACTCTACTTCGTGCGCCAGATTACGGTGGGTGGCAGCAATGACACGGACATCAACCGGTGTCGCGGCTACGGCCCCGACACGCAAGACTTCTCTTTCCTGCAGCACACGAAGCAACCGGGTCTGAAGCACCATGGGCATCTCGCCGATTTCATCAAGAAAAATCGTCCCGGTGTGTGCCGCCTCGAAGAGGCCCATCTTGCCACCACGACCGGCGCCAGTAAACGCGCCATCGACATACCCAAACAACTCGCTTTCAAGCAGCTGATCTGGAAAGGCCGCGCAATTCACGGCAATGAACGGCTGCTGTGATCGCTCACTTGCGGCGTGAATACCCTGGGCCAGCACCTCTTTGCCCGTTCCGGTCTCGCCAGTGATCAGGATGGATGAACGCTGCTTTGCAGCGACCGAAGCCAAAACACGTAACCTCGAAATTTCCAGGCTATTTCCCACCAGGTCATCGAGGCTGTAGCGCGTATCGATTGCGCGCGCTTTGCGGCTGCTGCGCAGATTCCGGTCAAGCCGCTGAATCGCCGCAGAATCCTGACAGATCAACACCGCCCCCGTCAGCTTACCCTGTTCAATAATGGGCAAACGTGTCATCACGACAGTTTTATCCCCCATCCGCTGAATGCGCTCGGTCTCAACCTTTTGAGACTGCAGCGTAATACCCAGGCTCAAATCGCGATTCACCTCGCTCAACATACGGCCCACTAACTGGTCAGGCGCTTGCCCCAACAGACTCGCCATGGCGGGGTTGATCACCTCGATACGCTCTTGCAGATCAACCGCCAGCACAGCGTCACGCAAATTACCCAGAATCGTGCTGATACGCTCCCGGCGCGCCTGCTCGTGTCGGCTATGCTTGGCCAGCTCAACCGCATCTTCCAGCGCCTCTCTGACCAAACGGCGCGAATACAGCAAGATACCTTGCAAGCCTTCGGCCTCAGCCAGATCAACTACCAAACCCGGCGCCACCACAACCCGGACACCCGCCGCCTTCAACTGCTGGACACACTGGCGCGCCTCGGCCTCGGTTTCGTAATGCCGCAAAGCAACCTGGATGTCCAGCACCTGCACGAAATCGGCCAGCTCAGGGGCCACACTAGCATACATGACCACCGCAATATGATCAGAGATTGATTTGGCACGCACCAGGGCTTCCATGACATCAAAACCACTGACCTTGACCAGAACAACCGGCAACGCCAGATGCTGGCGTAAATAATCGCCATTTGACCCTGCCGCCACGACCACATCGACGGCCTCACGCCCGGCCAGCGATTTAATCCCTGCCACGGCATCGTCATAAGCGCGTTCAAGCAGCGTAATCTGAACATGGCGCCGATACTCGGGCGCCAGTGCCTCGAACAAATACCTTAGACCATGAAGCCCCACGGCAACGACATGCAAGGGCGCAGCAGATGGCTGGAACATAGAGAGACCTCAACCCAGGTTTCAATGAAACACTATTGAAACACACAGCGTTTCAAAAATGAAACAATACTCTGTCAAATACATGGCGCGAACCTTCAATAAATTAAAAAAACCTTATAGAACAAAAAACTAGACCAAAATAAAAACAGAAATGCAGAGCTTGAAAAGCTG
>JBAYOZ010000038.1:0-12647 GCA_041677965.1 Pusillimonas sp. | reverse complement strand
GCCCACGTGGCCAATGGCGACATGATCACCCTGACCCTGATTCAGGGTGTGGTCAACACCTTTGTGGTGTTCCTGGCACGCGTTGTCGGGTATTTTGTTGACCGTGTCGTTCTGAAAAACGAACGCGATGTGGGTATCGGCTATTACGGCACCGTGATTGTGTGCGAAATCGTTTTCGGCCTGCTGGCCTCGATTATTGTGGCCTGGTTCTCGCGACAGCGCGAATACCGCGCCGATGCCGGAGCCGCCAAACTGATGGGAGCCCGTGAACCCATGGTTCGTGCGCTGGCCCGACTGGGCGGCCTTGAGCCCGGCGAATTGCCCAAGTCATTCGAGGCATCGGGCATTTCGGGTGGTGCAGGTATTGCGGCGCTGTTTTCAACCCACCCCCCTATCGAAGACCGTATCCGCGCCCTGCGCAATGCCCAGACACTGTAATTCGCTGATTCGGCACACCAGAATCTGGCCCGATCAGTTCCGGAACCGGCCCTGATTTACCGACAGATTGGCCCCATGCAATTCGGGGTTTGCTCTGGCCGAATCCACGCTGTAAAACGCCCGACACAAAGCCGCTTTGCCTCACGGCAAAGCGGCTTTTTCATGCCAGGAAACACCCTGGAATGAAAGCCAGCTATGATCCTAAATGGTTCGCAAACCAGTCAAGCGTGCGTCGCCACGCGTCTTTGGCATCGGCTTCGTTGTAACTGGCACGATAATCGGAATAGAACGCATGGTTTGAATCGGGATACACCACGATTTCAGACGCGCGTGCATTGGCGTTGCCTTGCGCCAGAGCTTCTTGCATCTGCCTGACCCCTTCCAGCGGAATACTGGCGTCCAGGCCACCATAAAGGCCCAGAACCGGAGCCTTCAGGCTGTTGGTTACATCTATCGGGTTACGGGTCTGCAGCGGCCCATGGCCCACCAGCAGCTTGCCGTACCAGGCGGCACCTGCACGCACCTGCGGGTTGTGGTCGGCATACATCCAGGTAATACGCCCGCCCCAGCAAAAGCCGGTAACGGCCAGACGTGCGGAGTCGGCGCCCTGCGCTTTGGCCCAGGCCACACTGGCGTCAAGATCGGCCATAACCTGATCATCGGGGGCCTTCGAGACAATTTCCTTGATGAGCGTGGGCACGTCGGTGTACTGACTGCAATCACCCTGGCGTTCCAGCAAATTGACGGCAACGGCAAAGTAACCTGCTTTGGCAAAACGACGGCAGACATCACGAACATGTTCATGCAGACCAAAGATTTCCTGGATGACCAGAACCACCGGACGATTCGTTTGCTCCTCTGGAGCGGCATAATAGGCCGTAATCGTGCCGTCAAATGTTGGCAACTGGAATTCGCCATGGGCCAGACCCGTGGCATCGGTATGAATCGTTGTCGGCGCTGCGCCGGTAATGGGTGAAAAAGACATGTTTCCTCCGGTTAAATAACCTTGGCGTGGCCACTGAAAGCCCGCGTGCATACTGAAAATTGACGGGTGTGCCAGCCTTGCTGTGCACGCCATAGCGATTAATGAGCCTGTTCCCAGTTCGGGCCAACCCCTACTTCGGCGACCAGGGGCACGGCCAGTTCGGCCACATTGCACATCAGGCCCGGCAACCGGGCCACCAACAGGTCGACTTCAGCATCCGGCACTTCAAACACCAGTTCATCGTGCACTTGCATGACCATGCGCGTGCTTAATTTTTCGTGCTCGAGCCAGTGCTGCACAGCCACCATGGCCATCTTGATCAGGTCGGCCGCCGTACCCTGCATGGGCGCGTTGATGGCTGCCCGTTCAGCGCCAGCACGACGAGGCCCTTTGGAACCCTTGATGTCAGGCAACCACAAGCGACGACCGAATACGGTTTCGACATAGCCCTGCTCATTGGCCCTGACCCGGGTCTCTTCCATGTAGCGCGCCACCCCGGGGTAACGGGCAAAATACCGGTCAATGTACGACCTTGCAGCGTCACGCGTAATGCCGAGCGCACTGGCCAGACCAAATTCCCCCATGCCATAGATCAGGCCGAAATTGATCGCTTTGGCTGACCGCCGCTGCTCGGACGTGACAGCGTCCAGTTCAACCCCGAAAATTTCTGCGGCAGTTGCCCGGTGAATATCCTGCCCCTGCGCAAACGCCTTCTGCATGCCCGCATCACCCGACACATGGGCCATGACACGCAACTCGATTTGCGAGTAATCGGCCGATACAATCTTGCCTTCGGGTGCCACAAACGCCGTACGCACGCGGCGCCCTTCTGCAGTACGCACCGGAATATTCTGCAGATTCGGATCGGACGACGCCAGCCGGCCGGTAATGACCGCCGCCTGCGAATAACGGGTATGTACCCGGCCGGTTGACGGGTTGATCATTTTGGGCAACTTGTCGGTGTATGTGGACTTCAGCTTCGCCAGGCCACGGTACTCAAGCAGCACTTGCGGCAACGGGTAATCTTGCGCCAGTTTCGTCAACACATCTTCATCGGTTGACGGTGCACCTCCGGCTGTCTTGCGCACCACCGGCAGTTGCATGCGTTCAAACAGTATTTCGCCCAGCTGTTTGGGGGAATTGAGATTGAACGGCTGGCCGGCCAGCTCATAGGCACGCGACTCAAGCGCATGCAGCTGCTGGCCCAGCTCGTGGCTTTGGCGCGCCAGCACCTGCGCGTCAATCATGACGCCGTTGCGCTCAATGGTGGTCAGCACATCAGAAACCTGCACTTCAAGGCGGTATACCGTGTCAAGCTTTTCATCTGCAGCAACCTTGGGCCGCAAGACACTGTGCAACTGCCACGTAAAGTCAGCGTCCTCGCAACCATAGAACGCGGCCTTTTCAACCTCGACTTCGTCAAACCCGATTTGCTTGGCCCCCTTGCCGCACAAGGACTCGTAGCTGACGCCGCTGCGCCCCAGCCATCGCTCGCCCAGCTCTTGCAGGTTGACGCGCCGGTGCGACTCAAGCACATAGGCCTGCAGCATGGTGTCTTCGGTAATGCCTGCCACCCTGATGCCGTGATTCATGAAGACATGGGCATCATATTTGGCATTGTGGAACAGCTTGGCTGCCGTGGCATCTTCCAGCCAGGGGCGCAAGCGCTCAAGCACCTCATCACGCGGTAATTGCGCAACGTTATCAGGACCCCGATGCGCTACCGGTATGTAGCAGGCCTGCCCGGCCTTCACCGAGAACGACACCCCGACCAGCCGGGCCTGCATCGGGTCAAGTGCGGTTGTTTCGGTATCAACGGCCACCAGTTCTGCCCCCTGGATGCGTTCAAGCCATTGCTCAAACTGCGACCACTCAAGAATGGTGTCATACTCAACTTCGGCCGGAGGCGCGGGCGGCTCTGCGGCAACCCGACTGTCTTGCTCGGGTACGCGTTCGTTGTCACCTGAAAGCTCGCGCAGCCATGTCCGGAAGCCATATTCGTCATACAGTTTGATGAGGGTTCCACGATCAACCGGGCGTGGTCTGAGATCAGACAGGTCATCGGCAAGAAACGGAATTTCGCAATCAAGCTTGATGGTGACCAGCTGACGGGTCATGTCAAAATCAGGAATGGCTTCGCGCAGGTTTTGCCCGGCCACCCCTTTGATCTTGTCGGCGTTGCGTACCAGCTCATCAAGAGAACCGTATTCATTCAGCCACTTGGCCGCCGTTTTGGGCCCGACTTTTTTAACCCCGGGGATATTGTCGACGGTATCGCCCGTCAGCATCAGGAAATCAATGATCTGGTCAGGCCGGACACCGAATTTCTCAATAACGCCTGCCACATCCTGACGCCCGCCGTTCATGGTGTTGACCAGTTCGACATGCTCATTTACCAATTGCGCCAGATCTTTATCGCCTGTAGAAATGATGGTGTGAATACCGTCACGCCCGGCGCGTCGGGCCAGGGTGCCAATGATGTCGTCCGCCTCGACACCCGACACCGACAGCACTGGCCAGCCCAAAGCGGCAACAGCCTGATGTATCGGTTCGATCTGGGCCGCGAGGTCTTCGGGCATGGATGGCCGATGGCCCTTGTAGTCGGGAAAAATATCGTCGCGAAAGGTTCCCCCTTTTGCATCGAACACGCAAGCCAGATAATCAGCGTTATATTCCAGAGGCAGACGGCGCAACATTGATATGACACCATACAAGGCTCCGGTAGGCTGACCTTTGGCATTACGCAAATCGGGCAGTGCGTGAAACGCCCTGTACAGGTAACTGGAACCATCAACGAGCAACAAGGTTTTTTTCATGAGTCGCAATAAAGTAATTCGTACGCCGGTAGCCCGGCAGATCCCCGTGATTATGTCAGAGATGCAGGCTGCTGCCGATGCGCTGCAAGAGATCGGATGGGGCGTAAGCGTTTTTGGCAGTGCCCGTATTAAACCAGAATCACCGTGGTACGCCCTGGCCCAGGCCGTTGGCCAGCGTCTGGCCCAGGCAGGGCTGCCTGTCATTGCCGGTGGCGGGCCGGGCATCATGGAAGCGGCCAATAAAGGGGCTTTCAATGCGGGGGGCCGAAGCATTGGCCTGAACATCAAGCTGCCGCACGAAACCAAAAACAATGTGTTCCAGACCCACAGCCTTGAATTTGAGTATTTCTATTCGCGCAAGGCCACGTTTTTCATGCACAGTGCGGCCTACATTGCCCTGCCCGGCGGCTTCGGCACACTTGATGAATTGTTTGAAGTACTGACCCTGATCCAGACCGGCAAGGTGCCTGCCGCTCCGGTCATCCTGATGGGCACGACCTACTGGTCTGGCCTGATCGACTGGATCAAGGCCGAGCTGGAAACACACCGGCTGATTGGGCCGGACGACATCGCCCTGATGACACTTACCGACGACGTCGACGACGCCATGCGCTGCGTTGAATCATTCATCAGCGACACGGCCGAAGAACTGGGCTACGAAGCCATCATTCCGGAATAAGTCGCTGCGTTAACTGGCCAGACGCAGGGCAAACGGCTTGAAAAGCACAGATACAACCCTGCTGATACAAACAGACCCCGCTGCCGAAACGGCAAACGGGGTCTGTTTTAAAGCGGCAGCCCAGATGTCAACCAGAGCTGCCTTGCGCGGTTTGTCTGGACGGGGTCAGACTGCGCCTTCACGCGACATGCGGCGACGCTCGTGCTCTTGCAAGTAACGCTTGCGCAGGCGAATCGATTTCGGCGTAACTTCAACCAGTTCGTCATCCGCAATGAACTCGACAGCATATTCAAGCGTAAGCTTGATGGGGGTTACCAGATCGATGTGCTCATCTTTGCTGGTTGTGCGGATATTTGTCAGTTTCTTTTCTTTGGTGGGGTTAACCACCAGGTCATTGTCACGGCTGTGAATACCGATGATCATGCCTTCATAAAGGGGCTCGCCCGCGCTGACAAACATGCGACCACGGTCTTGCAGTTTCCACAGGGCGTAGGCCACGGCATTACCGTCATCCTGGCTGATCAACACCCCATTACGACGCTCACCGACACCGCCTTCGCGCATGGGGGCGTAGTCATCAAAAATGTGGCTCATCAAGCCCGTGCCACGGGTCAGGGTCATGAACTCGCCCTGGAAGCCAATCAGGCCACGCGCCGGAATACGGTATTCAAGTCGGGTACGGCCACGACCATCCGACTGCATGTCTTGCAGGTCGCCTTTACGACGACCCAGCTCTTCCATGACAGCACCCTGGTGTGCTTCTTCAACGTCTACAGTCAGCAGCTCGAAAGGCTCCATCTTGACGCCATCAATCTCTTTAAGCAGCACTTGCGGGCGTGATACAGCCAGCTCGTAACCTTCACGACGCATGTTTTCAAGCAAGATGGTCAGGTGCAATTCACCACGACCGCGTACTTCGAACACCATATCATCATCGGTGGGGTTCACTCGCAACGCCACGTTGGACTTAAGCTCAAGCTCAAGGCGGTCGCGCAACTGGCGACTGGTCACGAACTTGCCTTCACGGCCGGCCAGCGGCGATGAGTTGACCATGAAGTTCATGGTCAATGTCGGCTCGTCAATGCGCAGCAACGGCAGGGCGTCCTGGGTACCCGGATCAACAATCGTGCAACCAATACCGATCTCATCAATGCCATTGATCAGGACGATGTCACCGGCCTGCGCCTGATCAACCAGTTCGCGTTCAAGACCCTTGAATTTGAGCACCTGATTGATACGGCCTTTGATGGGGTCGCCCTCAGGGCCAAATTTGACCACGACATCTTGTCCGGCGTGGACACGGCCACGATTGACCCGACCAATACCGATCTTGCCGACGTAGCTGCTGTAGTCCATGGAAATAACCTGCAACTGCAACGGCCCTTCAGGGTCGTCTTCACGTTGCGGAACATGCTTGATAATGGCCTCGAACAACGGACGCATGTCGCCCTCACGAACGTCAGGGTTCAAGCCGGCGTAACCCGACAGGCCAGAGGCGTACACGATCGGGAAATCAAGTTGTTCTTCGGTTGCACCCAACTTGTCGAACAGGTCAAATGTGGCGTTGATAACGTGATCGATACGTGCACCGGGGCGGTCAACCTTGTTGACGACAACAATCGGCTTCAAGCCCAGCGCCAGGGCCTTGCGCGTGACAAAACGTGTCTGGGGCATCGGGCCCTCAACAGCATCAACCAGCAGCAACACACCGTCAACCATCGACAGAACGCGCTCAACCTCACCACCGAAGTCAGCGTGCCCCGGGGTGTCAACGATGTTGATATGAGTCCCTTCGTACTGGACTGCACAATTCTTGGACAAAATGGTAATGCCGCGCTCGCGCTCGATATCACCCGAGTCCATGACGCGTTCGGAAACTTGCTGGTTGTCCCGGTACGTACCGGCCTGGCGTAACAACTGGTCAACCAGGGTGGTTTTACCGTGATCGACGTGGGCAATAATTGCCACATTGCGCAATGCGCGACTCATAACTGTTCATCCTTTTGTTGAGTACCTGCCGGCAGCAGACCGGCAGGTAAATTGTCTGGCGCAATCAGGACCGAAACCGGGTCCGGCATCGATTGCAGGGCTTCAAGCCCCACCGCATCATCAATGCTGAAAGGCCCGACGACCGTCCGACGCAAGGCCACAAGGTGTGCGCCACACCCGATCGCCCGGCCAATATCTTGTGCAAGAGTACGAATGTACGTACCTTTGCTGCAATGCACCGACAAGCGGGCCTGGCGCCCGTCGAATGCCATGATCTGTAAATCGTGAATGGTGACCCGACGCGGTTCGCGTTCAAGCTCTATGCCCTCCCGGGCATATTTGTACAGCGGCTTGCCGTCGCGCTTGAGCGCTGAATACATCGGGGGAACCTGTTCAATTTCGCCGCGAAAGCCAGGCAACACCGCTTCAAGGGCACCAAGCTCAACCCCCTGAAAACCGTCAGCCCTGTCAACCACATTGCCGGTAAGGTCGCCTGAGTCAGTTTCCTCGCCAAATGCCAGGGTGGCCTCGTAGACCTTGTCGGCATCAAGCATCGCTCCGGCAATTTTGGTGGTACGGCCAAAACAGCAAACCAGCAAACCCGTGGCAAACGGGTCAAGTGTTCCGGTATGACCGGCCTTGCGCGCATCAAGTGTACGCTTGGCACGTTGCAGCGCGTGGTTGCTGGACAAACCTTCAGGTTTATCCAGCAACAGGACGCCATCGAGCAGTTGCCCGCGTCGTGAAGCCATCGTCAAGGGTCTCTTAAAAAACGACAGCCCCTCAGGGCTGTTCGTCAGGTTCTTCGGGTGCGGCAAAAAGAGCCGACTGGCCCTGGGGAGCATTCGCCTGGTCGATAAGCTGCGACAAGGCCAGCCCGCGTGCGAGCTGGTCGTCGTGATGGAAGTGCAATGTTGGTACCGTATGGATATGCAGCATCTTGAACAACAAGGAATGCAGCCACCCGGCTTTTTCACGCAATGCGGCAAGCGCTGCGTCCGGCTCGGCACCCATGACGGTGAAATATACCTTGGCATGAGCATAGTCGGCCGAGAGCTCAACCCCCGTCAGGGTAATGAGGCCCGCCCGGGAAACATCAAGCTCGCGCTGGATAAGCACGGCCAGATCTTTCTGGATCTGGTCGGCCAGGCGGGTATTGCGCCCCGAAACGGCCTTTGATTTGTGACGCCCCATGCTTACAGTGTCCGTGCAATTTCTTTGATTTCGAAGACTTCAAGCTGGTCACCGACCTCGATATCTACATTGCCCTTGAGCGTGATACCGCAGTCGAAGCCCGCCTTGACTTCCTTGACGTCGTCTTTAAAGCGACGCAACGAGTCGATACCGCCAGTCCAGACAACCACGTTGTTGCGAACCAGACGAACCTGGGAGTCGCGACGCACAAGGCCATCGGTGACCATACAACCGGCAATGTTGCCAACCTTCGAAATGGTATAGACCTCGCGGATGTCGACCGAACCGATGATTTCCTCGCGCTTTTCGGGTGCCAGCATGCCGGACATCGCGCTGCGCACCTCGTCGATGGCATCGTAAATGATGTTGTAGTAACGCAAGTCGATGCCGTTGGATTCGGCCAGTTTCTTGGCGCTTTGCTCGGCACGAACGTTAAAGCCGATGATGACCGCATTGGACGCAATAGCCAGATTGACATCGCTTTCAGAGATACCACCAACTGCAGCGTGGACCACCTGAACCCGCACTTCGTCGGTAGACAGCTTGACCAGCGACTGCACCAGCGCTTCCTGAGACCCCTGAACATCGGTCTTGACAATAAGCGCCAGGGTTTGTGTGCCTTCGCCCAGGTTATCGAACATTGATTCGAGCTTGGCCGCTTGCTGGCGTGCCAGCTTGACGTCACGGAACTTGCCCTGACGGAACAGTGCAATTTCACGTGCCTTGCGTTCGTCGGCCATGGCGATGACCTCGTCACCTGCCGCCGGCACTTCGGTAAGGCCCTGGATTTCTACAGGTGTGGATGGACCCGCTGACGTAATGGGCTTGCCATTTTCATTGAGCATCGCACGGACACGGCCAAAGCTGGCGCCTGCCAGCACCGAGTCGCCACGCGACAGGGTACCGCTTTGTACCAGAATGGTTGCCACCGGACCACGACCCTTGTCAAGACGCGCTTCAATGACGATACCTTTGGCAGGTGCCTCGATGGGCGCCTTGAGCTCAAGGATTTCAGCCTGAAGCAAAACGTTTTCCAGCAGGTCGTCGATACCCTGGCCTGTTTTGGCAGACACCGGGACAAACGGCACATCGCCACCGTATTCTTCAGGAACGACTTCTTCAGCAACCAGTTCTTGCTTGACGCGTTCAGGATTGGCATCGGGCTTGTCGATTTTGTTGATGGCAACCACCAAAGGCACACCTGCCGCCTTGGCGTGGTGAATGGCCTCTTTGGTTTGCGGCATGACACCGTCGTCGGAAGCGACCACCAGAATCACAATGTCTGTTGCCTGGGCACCGCGGGCACGCATGGCTGTAAACGCCTCGTGACCCGGGGTGTCAAGGAATGTGACGATGCCGCGTTCGGTCTTCACGCTGTACGCGCCAATATGCTGCGTAATGCCGCCCGCTTCACCGGAAGCCACTTTGGCGCGCCGGATGTAATCGAGCAACGACGTTTTACCATGGTCAACGTGACCCATGACGGTAACCACAGGAGCGCGCGGAAGCACTTCAGCCTGGACATCAACCTCGGTTGCATCGAGGAAGGCTTCCGGGTCGTCAAGCTTGGCCGCAATGGCCGTGTGCCCAAGTTCCTCAACAACAATCATGGCCGTTTCCTGATCGAGCACCTGATTGATGGTGACCATCTGGCCAAGCTTCATGAGATGCTTGATGACCTCGGCGGCCTTGACAGCCATCTTGTGTGCCAGATCGGCCACACTAATCGTTTCAGGCACGTGAACTTCACGTGCAATAAATTCGGCAACCTGCGGTTGACGCTGTTCGACATGAGACTGACGGTTGTTGCGGCCACGGCCGGACTTGCCCGCCTTGCCACCTGCACGCCAGCCATCACGCGCCGCAGCTGGTGCAGCATCGGCCGCCTTGGCCTGGGGCTTCTTGCGGCTGCCGTCATCAACCCAGGCACCCGCACCTTCGGTGGTGCGCACCGGCTTCTTGACCTCTGTTGCCTTGACATCTTTCTTGCCTGCCTTTCCGGCAGGCTTGTGCAGCGTACCGCTGATACCACCCTCGTCTTCGGGTGCCTTGAGCACTTTGCGTGGACGGCTGAGCATCTGGCGTAACGCTGCTGCCTCGGCTTCTGCTGCCTTGCGAGCACGCTCGCGGTCGGGGTCGACCGCCGGAGCTGCAGACGGCGCAGGCGCAGCGACGCGACGCGCCGGTGCCTTGTCGGCAGACCGGGTTGGCGCGACGGGCTGTGGCCTGGATGCTGCAGGCTTGGCGGCAACCGCCGGATCGGGCCGGGATTCAGCAGGTTCGGATTTGGTTTGTTCTGGCGCTTTGGAGGTAGTTTCTGGCACGGCTTCAGGCTCGACCGCTGGGGCTGCCTGTTCGGCTTCAGCGGCTGGTTCGGATACCGGTTCGGCTTTAGCCTCCGGCATGGCTTCTACAGGAGTTTCTTTTACTTCAGGGGCTTTTGCTTCAGCGGCAGGTTTCGCTTCGTCTTGCACCGGCACAACGGCAGGTGTAGAAACTGTTGCTTCAGGCACAGCGGGTGTCGGGACTGCCGGCTCTGGAGCAACAGGCGCTGGCGTTTCAGGAACCGCCGCAACGGGTACCACGGGTTCTTCGACCGCCTTGCTGGCTGCGTTTTCAGCCATCAATTCGGACGGTTCGCGTTTGACGAAAACACGTTTCTTTCTCACCTCGACCGGAATCGTGCGCGAACGTCCGGAACCATCGGCCTGACGGATCTCGGACGTTTGACGACGCGTTATGGTGATCTTTTTCCCTTCGGGGTTGGCACCACCATGCGAGCGACGCAACGATTCGAGCAGCTTCGCCTTGTCTGCATCAGTGACATTATCGTCGACTGATTTGAGTTCAACGCCTGCGGAGCGCAATTGCTCCAGCAGTACATCTGCAGGCATTTGCAGTTCAACAGCGAACTGGGCGACGGTGTTACTCGACATTCGACTCTCTCTTATACGACTACTTCATTCATTAACAACAACCTGGTGACGTGACGAAACCCGAAAATCAGGCGTCATCGTCGGCAAACCAGTGGGCACGGGCCTTCATGATCAGTTCGCTGGCTGCCTGTTCGTCGAGCTGGGCAATTTCGGCCAGTTCGTCGGTAGCCAGTTCGGCCAGATCATCGCGGGTATAGACGTTGTGCTCAGCCAGTTTGGCGGCGAGCTCGGGCGTCATACCCTCAAGTTCGAGCATGGCATGCTCGGTGTTTTGTACCCGCTCTTCCTGGGCAATAGCCTCGGTAAGCAAGGCATTGCGCGCACGCGCACGCAGTTCATTGATGGTTTCCTCGTCGAACGCATCGATTTCGAGGAGTTCCTGGATAGGAACATAAGCGATTTCCTCAAGACCGGTAAAGCCTTCATCAATAAGGATGTCGGCAACTTCTTCATCGACATCAAGCTTGCTGATGAACGTTGCTCGCAACTCGGAACGCTCTTGTTCGAGGCGGCTCTGGCTTTCTTCAGGCGTCATGATGTTGATCTGCCAACCGGTAAGCTCGGACGCCAGACGAACATTCTGGCCGCGGGCACCAATAGCCTTGGGCAGGTTTTCTTCGTCAACAACAACATCCATGGCGTGCTTGTCTTCATCGACAACAATGGACTCGACGGTTGCCGGGGCCAAGGCACCGATGACGAATTCGGCGGGATCTTCTGCCCACAACACGATGTCGACCTGTTCGCCACCCAGCTCGTTACGAACGGCGGTAACACGCGAACCGCGCATACCTACGCAAGTACCAATGGGGTCAATACGCTTGTCGTACGCAATGACAGCGATTTTGGCGCGCACGCCGGGATCACGGGCCGCCGCCTTGATTTCGAGTAAACCCTGTTCAATTTCAGGAACTTCGTTTTCAAACAACTGGCGAATGAATTCGGGCGCAGTACGCGACAGGATGACCTGCTGGCCACGGGCAGAGTGATCTACACGAGCCACCCAGGCACGCACACGGTCGCCTACGCGAATGTTTTCTTTGGGGATCATTTCAGAGCGCGGCAAACGGGCTTCAATTTTGCCGGTTTCGATAATGACATCACCCTTGTCGATGCGCTTGACCGTACCCGAAATAATGTTTTCACCGCGATCGAGGAAATCGTTCAGCAACTGTTCGCGCTCGGCATCACGGATGCGCTGCAAAATGGCCTGCTTGGCTGCCTGAGCGCCGATACGACCAAACTCGACGGGCTCAAGCGGCTCTTCGATGTATTCGCCAACCTCAATGCCAGGCACAATTTCTTGTGCTTCGGAATGCAGCTCTTGCTGGTCTGGCTCTTGCAGCCCGGCTTCGTCGGGCACGACAAGCCAGCGGCGAAACCCTTCGTGGGCACCGGTGTTACGGTCGATAGACACCCGAATATCGGCGTCTTCCTTGAAGCGCTTTTTCATGGCTGAAGCCAGCGCATTTTCAAGTGCGCCGAACACAACTTCGCGCTCTACATTTTTTTCACGCGCAAGGGCGTCAACCAACAGAAGAATTTCGCGACTCATCGCTTTTTACCCTTGAAATCAAGTACGGGATCCAGTTTGGCACGATCGAGTTCAT
>JBAYOZ010000037.1:0-12967 GCA_041677965.1 Pusillimonas sp. | reverse complement strand
CCATAAGCTGTGATTGGGCAGCGCTGAGGCTGCTGACGGGCCAGATCCGTGTAAAGATGATGAACATCAAGGTGTTGCCCAGCAAGATGCCGAGTATCCGGTCCATCGCAACAGAAAGTTCTATATCAGGGCCAAAGCCTTGCAGTACGGTCATCAGAAAGGCCAGCCCGATTTGTACGCCGGCATACGAGATGCGTTCCGACCCGCTGGATACCCAGCCCGCAATCAGCGTGCCTGCAAATACCAGCAGCATCAATTCACCGATGGATGTCATCAGGGGCATGAGCAGCAACAACGAGGCGACCCCCATGGCGGCACCAATCAGGCAGCCGGTAATTCGTAGTGCCAGCTTATGGACGGTTTCACCGGTAGAGCCCAGCGCGGCCACGTAACAGGTGACCAGGGCGGTATGGATATCTTGCCATTCAAGCGCGGTATAGACAATGTAGGCCAGGCTGGCGGCCAGTGTGGTTTTGAGCGCAAAGCGGGAGTGCTGCGGGTTGGTCAGCGCATCGGCGCGAAAAAATGTGGCCGGCGGGTCTTTGGGGCCGTCAGGTACCGGGGTGTCCAGAAGCTGTCTGCAGTTGGCAAGGGTTGTTTTCAGCACCGCTTTTGCAGTGGCGTCGGCGGTAGTCTTATTCGGCGCTGCCGTCTCAGGGCTCTGGGCCGGCAGGTGAAGGTCAGCCTGGCGTGTGATCAGTAAAAGAAGTTGTAATGTACGTTCATGCTGTGTACGCAACTGCTGTACTTCTTTTGACGGGGCCAGGTGAAACAGGGAAATGAACATCAGGTAGCTGTTGATCAATGCATTGCCCTGGCGCAAAAGCAGGCGTGCATCGGCGGCAGGTTTGCAGTCTGCCATGATGTCGTCAACGACACTTAGCCGGTGTGCCAGCGTTTTACGCAGCAGCCGGGGTACCGAGAGGCCGAAAGCACAATTGCATACGATCAGCAGCATCATCGGAATCAGGGTCATCAGCCAGGCGTACAGAATGCCGCGTGTTGCCAGTTCGCCCACCGGTACCATGCCCAGCAACGTCATGATGAAGGCAATGACCAGGGCAATAATCCCGCCAATTTCGCCGAGTTTCGAGGCCGATCCGATGTAAAGAAACAGGAACGAGCTTGACGCCAGAATCATCAGACGCAGGGTCGGGTTGCTGATTGACAGCTGTGTCAGCCATACCAGTAGTGCCACCATAACCGACACCAGCACGCAGATGGCCATGGCTTTCAGTGTGCTTTCGCCAGGATCGGGGCGCATGATGAACAGCACCAGGTAGCACCCGATCGCCACCAGGGGTAGTTGCCAGATCATGAACACCATGGCGGTCAGCGCGCAAATCACCCCAAGGCGCCAGGCAGTGGCCAGACGTCCGTCGAAGGGCTGCAGCTCGTTGCGTATTTCGTGCCAGAACGGGTGATTCATGGGCGCCGGGCCTTCAGCACGCTGTGTGGGTGCGTACAACCACCGAGGCCGATGCCCCCGCGCGCATCAGGTCGTCAGGCGGGTTGTCGAGCTGGATCCGCACCGGAAAGCGCTGTGCGACCCTGACCCAGTTCAGTGATTTCTGAACGTAGGGGAGCGAGCGCGGCAGTGGGATCAGCTCTTCATTGGCGACACCCCAGCCAATCGTGATGATGCGTCCTTTGATGGGACGCGTCGGGTCAGACAGGGCGAAGGCTTCTGCGCATTGCCCGGCTCGCAGGCTGGCCAGATCGGTTTCCCGAAACAGTGCGGTGGCATACCAGTGGTCGGTGTTAATCAGGGTGAACAGGCTCTGGTCAGGCATCAGGTGTTCACCGGTTGATACTTTCAGGCCGACAACCAGGCCGTTGTGCGGCGCCTTGACCGTCGTATCAGCCAAGGCTTTTTCTGCCAGCGAGAGCCCGGCCGAAGCGGCCCGTACGGCGGCGTGGGCGGCTTCGAGTTCACCGATAAGCGCTTTGGCCGCACCTGACTGGGCTTGGGCCTGGGTCAGGCTGACGGTGGCATCGCGTACGGCGGTTCGGGCCGTGTCAAGGTCTTGCTGGGTGACATAACCTTTGCGAGCCAGGGGTTCGAGCCGTTGCTGGGTGTTGCGCGCCAGTTCAAGATTGGCTTGTGCCCGTTTGATTTGTTCATCGGCGATGGCTGCATTGGCGGTCTCGGCCCGGATTTGCCGTTCGCGCGTCGATAACGCGGCATTGGCCACAGCCAGTTCAGCGCGGGCCTGATCGACCCGAAGTTCATAGACGCGGGTGTCCAGCTGATACAGTGGGTCGCCACGAGCGACACGGTCTCCTTCGCGGACATGCAGTTCTACGATTTTCCCGGGTACCGGCGTGCTGATGTGCACGATATCCGCTTCGAGAATGGCGTCTTCGGATAGCCGGTTGTTGTCAAGGTAGCGCCACCATGCCAGGCCTGCCAGGAGGGTGAGGGCAATGACGATAATGGCCAGCCAGCGGGCCAGGTGCCGCTGTGCGGTGTTCGGATCGTGGGACATAAGCTCAGTGAGGGGAAAAAGCGTAAGCGAAAGCCAGTGTCAACAACAGGCATAAGCAGCTGTAAACCAGCAGCCGCAGGGGCAGTGCGTCATCAAGGCCGTTGCGAACCAGTACAGCTCGAATCATGACGGTCAGCGGGATACTGATCGCCAGACCGACCAGCCAGGCGGGGAAGTAGCTGCCGAAAATCAGGAATGAGGGCGCGCGGCCCTGGCTGCAGCCGGTCAGCGTGGACAGACCGGCCAGGCACGCAAGCACGATAAGCGGGCGTTGTGGTGTTGTGCGATGGGTTATCACAGCGTGTCTTTATAAATTCGGCCGTCTTTCATGATGAGTTTCAGATTCGTCTGGGCGTCATCAAGAAAATCGAGGTTGACGGTAGGGTCACCGTCGGCGATCAGGATATCGGCAAAGGCTCCGGGTTCAATGACCCCGATTTTTCCTTTGTAGGGGCTGCGATTACCAGCCATCCCCAGTAATTCGCCATTGTTTGCCGTGGCGATTTTCAGCAGGGTCATGGGGTCGTAGAAACGTGTCAGTTTGGCCAGTTGGCGGCCATGGCTGGCGAGGTTCTGCGGGGTGAACAAAATGTCGGTCCCCCAGGCGGTCTTGATCTTCAGGTCAATCGCCATCTGGTAGGCCCGCACCGTGCCCTCTGCCACTTCCTGTTGCTTGGCTTTGCCATCGGGGCTTGTTTTAATGTTGGCATCATCGTCGGCCAGAAAGGGCTGCAGGCTCCACCAGATGCCTTCGTCGGCCATCAGGCGAGCTGCGGTTTCGTCGGCCAGTTGCCCGTGCTCAATCGACTTGACGCCGGCCCGAATGGCGCGCTGGATGCCTTTCGAGGTGTAGACGTGCACCATGACATAAGTACCCCAGTCTTCGGCAGCGCCAACGGCAGCACGCAGCTCGGCTTCAGAGTACTGGGTCGTGTCAAGAGGGTCATAGTGGGAGGACACACCGCCGCCCGCCATCAGTTTGATCTGGCTGGCCCCCAGCATCAGCTGTTCACGCACGCGTCGCAGAACGTTGTCGGCACCGTCGGCGATCATGGCCGCACCCATGCGTTCGGAGTAACTGAGCGGGTCGCCGTCGTTGCGGGGGATTTCGCTGCGCATCCGAAAGTCACCGTGCCCGGAGGTCTGGGAAATCATGGCCCCGGAAGGAAAAATGCGCGGGCCGACCACAATGCCTTCATCAATGGCGCGTTTCAGTGCGAAGCTGGGCCCTCCGGCATCGCGTACGCTGGTGAAACCACGTAACAGGGTGTTTTCAGCCTCGCGTGCGGCAACCAGGTAAATATAGCCAAGGTCGGACGTCATGGCGGCAATTTCAGTAATGCCGCAAAACATCGTGTGCCAATGGGCATCGATCAGCCCTGGCATGGCCAAACGGCCGCCGCAGTCGATGATTTTTGCATTTTCTACGGGTTCGCCGACAGCGGGTAGTGCCGCGATACGATCACCTTCGACCAGAATATTGACGCCCTTGCGAACCGTCGAGCTGACCCCATCGAACAAGCGGATGTTCGTCAGCAGCACAGGGCGGTCGGGCGGTGTCGGCTGTTGCGCGATGGCTTTGCTGGTCTGGAATCCGATGAAAGGCAAGATCGCCGCAGCAGCGCCGCCCAGAAACATTCGACGTGACATGGCGGCAGTGACCCGTTCATGCAGTCTTAGGGCCGCCTCACCGCCGCAGGTGCACGGTTGAACGGCGCGTTTGGCCAAGTAGGTGCCTGTGCCCCGAACGTTATGAAAGTCAGCTTGAGGCTGGTGAAACGTGGATTTGGCAGAAAAATTCGGAACAGCAGCGCAAGGCATGGGTGAAAGATTCCTTTGACGGATGACAAGGTCTGGTCGGGTCAGGGTTCGCAGGGATTTTCTGCGATTTATAGCGCATTTTGCAAGGTTTCTTGATGTTCTGCTGTCTTTTTGAATTATTTGGCGCATTGTTCTTCACTTGACGCCCGTCAAGGCGGTCGGGCAGGTGTTTCTTTAAGATTGGAACCTGTTCATCTTTCATGGCTCCGCCAGCCGGGTCTGTTTCCCGGCCCGATCAGGTTGTTATTGGCAATGTCTGTTTCCGCGTCTCCAGCATCGCACCACGCGGCATTTCGTATGCCGCGGTCCCTTGATTTGGTGGCGCTGTTGCAGGCGTTGTGCGCCATGGTGTGGTTGCCGCAAGCGGCGGTGCTGGCCTACGCCGTTTCCCGTCTGCAGCAGGGTAGTGGTTTTCAGTCGGTCATTTTGCCGGCGGTCTTTATTGTGGCGTTGGGCGCAGTACGCGCGGTTATCGAGGCGTGGGCGTCGACCCGGCTTCATGACGGCGCCCGTGCGTGCCTGGTGCAGTGGCGGCAGCAGGCGGTGTCTGTTCTGGCCGGGCAATCACCCCTTGATCGCAACCGTATTGCCGCGGGTGCCGCCGCCGGCGTCCTGGGTGAGCAGGCCGAAGCCATCATGCCTTGGCTGACGCGTTACCGTACGGCCTCGTGGCGTGCCCGCATCATGCCGCTGGTGATTCTGATCCCGGTGGTCTGGCTGTCGTGGGCCTGCGCGCTGGTACTGATGGTTGCGGCCCCGCTCATTCCCATGTTCATGGCGATTGTCGGTTGGCGCGCCAAGGCGGCCAGCGAAGCCCAATGGCTGAAACTGGGTGACATGAACGCTTTTTTGCTTGACCGCTTGCGCGGGTTGCCCACCTTGCGAGCCTTTGGCGGGGTGCGGCTTACGGCGCAGCGTCTGCGGGCCAGCGCCGAAGACTTGCGACAGCGCACCATGCGGGTTTTGCGCATTGCGTTCTTGTCCTCTGCCGTGCTCGAATTGTTTTCCGCGCTTGGCGTGGCGCTGGTGGCGGTTTATATCGGTTTCCATTTGCTGGGTCAGCTGGATTTCGGCGCATGGGGTCATCAACTGACGCTGGCCGAAGGGCTCTTCATTCTTTTGCTGGCCCCTGCTTTTTTCGAGCCGCTTCGGGAACTGGCTGCGGTCTGGCACGACAAGGCGTCCGGGCAGGCTGCGGTCGAAGCCCTCGAGAACCTTGCCCGTGGCGGTATGCCGGTGGTTTGCGGTGGGGGTACCATCACCTCTGTTTTACCTGCGGATACAGGCCCCTGCGTTCGCGTTCGCTCACTGGCTTTTGGTTTCCCCGATGAAAGGCCGCTGTTCACCGGGCTTGATCTGTCAATTCAGCCGGGTGAGAAAATTGCACTGGTGGGTCCAAGCGGGGCGGGTAAAACCGTTGTTCTGTCATTGCTGGCGGGTTTGTTACCGCCGCAGTCAGGCGTCATAGAAATTGGTGACCAGACACTTGAAACCGGCAGTGGTGATGCCATTCGCGCCCGTATCGGCTGGATGGGGCAGCGCCCTCATGTATTTGCCGGATCGGTTGCCAGCAACGTGGCGCTGGCGTCCAATGCTGTCGACCTTTCCGTTATCGCACAAGCGACATCATCGGCCGGTCTTGAACCTGTGGCCCAGGCGCATCCCTCGGTGTTGCTGGGGGAAGGCGGTGTCGGCCTGTCGGGCGGAGAAGCCGCGCGTCTGGCCCTGGCGCGGTTGCTGGCTGCGCCAGGCAAAGACCTGTGGTTGGTCGATGAGCCGACCGCGCATCTTGATGCGGCGACCGCGAGCCTGATCCGACAGGCTTTGCTGGACCATTCGGGGCGTCGCACGCTGGTCGTTGCGACCCACGACCCGGCACTCATCGCGCGTATGGATCGTGTCATCATGGTTGGCGACGCATCAGCGGTTGTCCTCCAAGGGGGGAGCAATGTTTAGGACACTGACTGCCGCCTGGTGGTATCCCGTCGCGCACGCCTTGTTCGGGTCGTTTGCCCGTCGCATGGTGTTGGGGCTCGGCCTGGCGGTCATTACGGTTGCTGCGGGTGTCGGCTTGCTGGGGTTGTCCGGCTGGTTCATTTCGGCGACCGCTATTGCGGGTCTTCAGCTGGTTACGGCGCTGACCTTTGACGTCTTCATGCCGTCTGCCGGTATTCGTTTGCTGGCGCTCGGGCGGACTGCATCGCGGTATGGCGAACGGCTCGTGACGCACGATGCCACGCTGGCGACGTTGGCCGCCTTGCGCGAACGTCTTTTTCTGGGATGGGGTCTACGCCCATCGTCCGATCTGTTGCGTCGTCCTGCACAGGTGTTGCAGCGTTTGACTGCTGATCTCGATGCGCTGGAGTCGGTTTTTCTGAGATTGCTGGTGCCTGCGGTTGCGGCCCTGGGTGTCGCGCTGTTGTGTACCGTTGCTTTCGGCATTGTCGCGCCCGGGTTCGGCTTGATGTTTGGTATCTGGCTGGCCCTGGCCGGGTTGAGCGTCCCGATTGTCCTGGCGATCCGGGCCCGACGCGCCATGGTCAGGCGCAGTCTGGCGACGGAACGGCTGCGTGCACAGGCCGTCGATCTGGTCTCAGGTCAAACCGATTTGTTGATGGCCGGCAAAATGCACCGGCAAGGTCAGCAGCTTGCCCAGGCTGACCGGCGTTTGGCCCGGGCCGACAAGCGCCTGAACCGGCTCGATGCCGGTGCGGGTGCAGTTCAGGCGGTTGCGGCCAGTCTCACCCTTGCACTTGCACTGGTCGGGGCGGGTTGGCTGGTGGACCGTGATGTGGTCGGCGTTCCTGGTGCCGCACTGATTGTCCTGATGGCCCTTGGTGCGATGGAGCCCTTTGCAGCCTTGCGCCGTGGCGGGCTGGAAGCGGGGCGTACCTGGTTGGCGTCTCGACGTCTGTCGGCACCGTTGTTGGCGAGCACTGCCGTGATGCCCGGTGAGGACGTGGCTGATTCTGTCGTGATGGCGGGTGACGCGGTTGACGTCAGCGATATCGTCGTGCGTTACCCGGGGGCGACCTCAATCGCTCTGGGTCCGGTCTCGCTGCGTGTTGCACCTGCAGAGCGGGTTGCGATCGTGGGTGCCAGCGGTTCAGGAAAGTCGACCCTGATTGCCGCGATTCTGGGTGAGCTGGCGCCAATAACGGGCACCATTCAAACGCAGCCGTTTGCCTGGCTGGGTCAGCGTACCGATCTGTTTCAGGACACGGTGCGCGACAACCTGCGTCTGGCTGATCCTGAAGCCAGCGATGATCAGTTATGGCGCGCGCTCGAGTCTGCCGGTCTGGCAACCGATATCCGTGCCCTGGCTGCGGGTCTGGATACCCGGCTTGGCGAGTCTGCCACCGGCTTGTCGGGTGGCCAGGCCCGACGTCTGGCCCTGGCCCGACTGTTGTTGCGGCCGCAGCCGGTGTGGCTGCTTGATGAACCCACCGAGGGGCTTGATGCCCCGACAGCGGCCTATGTCTTGCAGCAGCTGGATCGCGCCGGAGCAGGGCGGGCCTGGCTCTTGGCAACACACCTGCAAAGAGAAGCCCGTCTTGCTGACCGCGTACTGGTCATGCAAGACGGACGCATTGACGCATGCTGGGTGCGTGGAAGTCGCGAATTTGATGCTGCGATTGCCGTCCTGCGTCCGGACTGACTGGATTTGAAGTGCTAACCCCTGGTTTGAGGAAAACACCATGGACCTCGATATTGTTGATTTGTCACGGCTACAGTTCGCCATTACGGCGCTGTACCATTTTCTGTTCGTACCCCTCACCATAGGGTTGTCGATCATCGTTGCCATCATGGAAACGGTATATGTCATGACGGGTCGCACGATCTGGCGCGACATGACCAAATTCTGGGGGCTGTTGTTCGGTATCAACTTTGCCATGGGCGTTGCTACGGGTATCGTGATGGAGTTCCAGTTCGGCATGAACTGGAGCTATTACAGTCACTATGTCGGAGATGTTTTCGGGGCGCCGCTGGCCATCGAGGGTCTGATGGCCTTCTTCCTTGAAGCGACATTTGTGGGCTTGTTTTTCTTCGGCTGGGAGCGCTTGTCCAAGGTCGGTCACCTGATTGCTACCTGGTGCGTCGCTTTGGGTTCGAATCTGTCTGCCTTGTGGATCCTGATTGCCAATGGCTGGATGCAAAACCCGGTGGGTGCCGCCTTCAACCCGCAAACCATGCGTATGGAAGTCACTGACTTTTTTGCTGTCATTACCAATACCGTTGCGCAAGCCAAGTTCGTTCATACCGTGTCGGCCGGTTATGTGACGGCCTCTGTTTTTGTGTTGGGTGTTTCGGCATGGTACGTGCTGAAGGGACGTCATATTGATCTGGCCAAGCGCTCAATGGCGGTTGCGGCATCGTTTGGCCTGGCCTCGGCCCTTTCCGTCGTGGTGCTGGGCGATGAAAGTGGTTATTTGTCTACCGAACACCAGAAAATGAAGCTGGCGGCTATCGAGGCGATGTGGGAAACCGAACCTGCGCCGGCGTCGTTCACGGCGTTCGGCTTTCCGGATCAAGAGGCGCGTGAAACGCATTACGCGGTTCATATTCCGTGGGTGATGGGCCTGATCGGAACGCGTTCATTGACGACGCAGATTCCTGGCATCGACGAGCTCGTCCAGGCCGCGCAAGGGCATATCCGTCAGGGCATCATTGCTTATGACGCCTTGCAGACCATTCGTTCACTCAAGGTCGGCGAGACTGTGCCGGCCCAGGTTCAGCAGGCGTTTGAAGAGAATGGCCGCGCACTCGGCTATGCGCTGTTGCTCAAGCGTTATGTTGATGATCCGCGTCAGGCCAGCCCGGAACAAATTGCGCAGGCGGCATCCGATACGGTTCCCCCGGTTGCTTTACTGTTCTGGACGTTCCGGATCATGGTGGGTCTGGGCTTCTTTTTCATCGCCTTGATGGCTACGTTTTTCTGGTTGTCTGCCCGTCGCAAGCTGGATGCCTACCCGACATTGCTGAAAGTGGCCGTGTGGGCGATTCCATTGCCCTGGATTGCTGCGGAGTGCGGCTGGATTGTGGCTGAAGTCGGGCGTCAACCCTGGGTGATCGAAGGGGTATTGCCAACGGCTGTGGCCGTCTCCAACCTGGGCGCTTCAACGGTGTTGTTGACGATTGTCGGTTTCCTGGCGATTTACACGGTGTTGTTCGTCATTGAAATGAAGCTGATGCTCAAGAGCATTCGCAAGGGGCCGTCCGAGCCCGAGGCGGCCTCTGACGGCACGACTTCACTGCGTCTGGCGTCTGCCCATTAACATCCGGAGACATTCACATGATTTTGCACGATCTTATTGCCTACGATGTCTTGCGCTTTATATGGTGGCTTTTGCTGGGTGTATTGCTGATCGGTTTTGCCGTTACCGACGGTTTTGATCTGGGTACGGGTACGTTGTTGCCGTTTGTGGCGCGTAACGATCTTGAACGCCGGGTGGTCATCAATGCCATCGGTCCAACCTGGGAAGGGAACCAGGTCTGGCTGGTATTGGGTGGCGGCGCCATTTTTGCCGCCTGGCCCCAGTTGTATGCTGTTTCGTTTTCGGGCTTTTATCTGGCCATGTTTGCCGTATTGGTGGCTTTGATCCTGCGACCGGTGGCCTTCAAGTTTCGCAGCAAACGCGACGATCCAAAATGGCGCAGCCGCTGGGATGCCGCACTCTTTGTGGGTGGTTTTGTGCCCGCCCTGATATTCGGGGTGGCTATCGGCAACGTCCTGCAGGGTGTGCCGTTCCGGCTCGATGAGGATATGCGCATCTTCTACGACGGTACATTTTTTGGTTTGCTTAATCCCTTTGCGCTGTTGTGCGGCGTCATTTCGGTGACTATGCTGGTGACGCACGGCGCCGCCTGGCTTCAGGTCAAGACCGAAGGAGCCGTGGCTGAACGTTCGCGGGCGTTCGGGGCGGTTGCCGCCGTGTTGACGACGGTACTGTATGCCCTTGCCGGGCTGTTTATGTACTGGTTTGTGGCCGGTTACGTGGTCACCAGCGTAGTTGATGTCGTGGGGCCATCCAACCCGTTAATCAAGACTGTGGTGGTACAAGAGGCAGCCTGGTTCAGTAATTATGCCGCACACCCGATGCTGTGGCTGGTTCCCGCGCTTGGGTTTGCAGGAACGTTGTTGGCCCTGCTGTTTCTGATGTCTCGTCGTGCGTTAACCGCACTGGTGTGCAGTGGCTTGGGTATTGCCGGCATTATTGGCAGCGTCGGTGTGTCGATGTTTCCCATCATTTTGCCATCAACGGTCAACCCGTCGGCAAGCCTGATGGTCTGGGACTCGTCCTCAAGTCATTTGACGCTGTTCATCATGCTGGTCAGTACGGCGATCTTCATGCCGATCATCCTGGCCTATACAAGCTGGGTGTTTTCGGTACTGCGGGGCAAAGTCGATCCGGCTGCCATTGAAGGGGGGAAAGACCATGCGTATTAAACAAATCAGCAAATCAGGGGTGTGATATGTGGTATTTTGCCTGGATTCTGGGTCTTCCGTTAGCCGCCGCCTTTGCGGTACTGAACGCCATGTGGTTTGAATTGATGGAAGACGACGCGGTTCGAAAAGACCGGCTCGAGCCCTGAGACTTATTGAATGTGGATGGCGGCCTGCGGGTCGCCCATACGCCGGGCGGCGTATTGGCTGGTTTTAACGAACTGGACCAGATCGCTGGCGGACATGGCTTTGGCAAAATACCAGCCCTGGTAGGCGTTGCAGCCAAATTCTTGCAAGAAATTCAGTTGCTGGATGGTTTCAACGCCCTCGGCGACCACTTCTTTTTCAAGCGAATGGGCCAGGCCAATAATGCCCCGGATCAGGCGCTTGCCTTCTTCAGAGGTTTCAATGCGCGCGACAAAGCTGCGGTCAATTTTGACCCGATTGATGGGTAGCAACTGCAAGTAAGCCAGCGACGAGTAGCCGGTACCAAAGTCATCAATGGCCAGGTTAAAGCCCAAGTCACTAAGGCGCTGCATGATCACGCGGGCCTGCTCAGGGTTGGCCATGGCTTGTGATTCGGTCAGTTCAAGTTCAAGGCAGTCGGGGCGCAGGCCGTGCCGCCAGATCAGATCACCCATTTGCTGGATAAGGTGGGGCTGGTTGAATTGCTGGGCCGACAGATTGACGGCCATTCGCAGCAGCAGGCCCTGGCTTTGCCATTGCGACAGTTGCTGACACGCCGTTTCCAGTACCCAAAGGCCCAGTTCGTCCATCAGGCCGCTGGCTTCGGCAACGGCAACGAACTGGTCGGCCGGTACATACCCCAGCTCGTCGTCAGTCCAGCGCAAAAGCGCCTCGACGGAAACCACCCCGCCGTTGATCATGTCGATTTGCGGCTGGTAGTGCAGTTCCAGACTGTTCTGCTTCAAGGCCTGGCGCAGCCGTTGGTAGATTTTCATGCGCCGGTCAAGGCTTTGGCTCATCTGCGTGGAATAGCGCAGGTAGCGACCCTTGCCGCCGTCTTTGGCATGGTGCAAGGCCATGTCGGCATAGCGCATCAGCGTCTGGCCATCGGTGGCGTCCAGCGGCCCGATGACCAGGCCGGCCGAAGCCATGATTTCCAGTTGGCCGTGCGTCAGGATGAACGGCGTTTTGAGGGTGTCGAGCAGGTTCTCGACCAGCGATGTGGCGTGCTCGGGAGTGTTCAGCCCGGTTGCCAGAATCAGGAATTCGTCACCCCCCTGGCGTGCCAGGCGGGCGCCCGGGGGTAACTCAAGACGCAGCCGGTTGGCGACCGAGATCAGTACCTGATCGCCCGCGTTGTGGCCATGGCTGTCGTTGATGGTTTTGAAATTGTCCAGGTCAAGCATGATGACGGCGGTCAGGGTCGACGTCAGGGCTGAATCGGCCAGTGCCTGGTTCAGGTCTTGCGAGAACTGCCACCGATTGTGCAGCCCGGTCAGTGTGTCATGGGTAGCCTGGTAGTTGACACGGTCTTCAAGGTTTTTTAGTGGTCGAAGGTCTCGTACAAACGCCAGAACACACAGCCTGTTGTCAATTGTGCAGGGGTTAAGGGCAACGTCAATGGGAACAGACACCCCGTCACGCCGATGCAGTTTCAGGTGCGAGCCATTTTGCACCATGGTGCGCTGGGCTGGCCGGGTGAAAAACTGCTTCATGAGCCCGGCGTGGGCTGAACGCATTGCGGGTGGAAGAAAAATGTCGGGCGTAGCGCCCAGCAGTTCGTGTTCGGCGTAGCCGGACATGGCTTGCAGTGCGACGTTTGCACGCAGGATACGGCCATCGGCATCAACCAGCAGCATGCCGTCGGGAATAGCATCGATCATTGTTTTTTCGAGTTGACCGTTCATTGTGACCCCCTGGACAGCGCCAACTTTGCGTGATGCATATTTACCGTCTGTGTGCTTTATTACAAATCATTGCCTGACTATACCGCAGTAAAACTGTCTGACATAGCGGGGTGTTACCCTGATTTTTGTTAAAAAGACGTGCGCAATACCGTTCCGGTTATATCAGGCTTTGCACGGTTACGGTTTTTGCAGTTTCAACAGCCCGGTTCGTTGTTGAACTGAATTTGTTTTTCGGGGTAATGCGGGCACTCCTCCCAGCTTCATTCCCTTATACAATCGTCACACCATCGGTAACCATTTTTACTTCTGAGTCATGACCTCAAAAACTTCTTCTTCTT
>JBAYOZ010000036.1:0-13135 GCA_041677965.1 Pusillimonas sp. | reverse complement strand
CTCGCGCGCGGTTTCTGCCGCGGCACGCCCCTGCTCGGGCTTGGCGCCAGCGCCCAGACCAGTACGCCCCAGGCGAATCTGCACTGGCGCATCGGTGGCGAACAAGGCCTGGGCATCGGTGTTGCAGCAAATAAAATCAACACCATTGATACCGGAACGGATCATGTGTGCCACGGCGTTGCCGCCAGCCCCCCCAACACCGACAACCTTGATGACGGTACCGTTATCGTTGTTATCCAGCATTTCGAAATTCATCTCGTTGACTCCCTCTGATGTCCTAAAATTAGTACCAAAACTTCCCCAAGTACTGCAAATGTACCCTAACTCATGAACCACTCTTTCATGCGCGCCAGCACAGTTTTGACACTGCCTTTCTGCTGAGCGACTTTCTTGCCCCTGACACGTTGTACACGCGCCTCGGTCAGCAAACCCATAACGGTGGAAAACCTCGGATTGCGCATGACGTCGGCCAAACTGCCTTCGTAGGCGGGCACGGCGACACGCACAGGCTTCAGAAATACATCCTCGGCCAGCTCGACAATACCCGGCAACAGTGATGATCCGCCGGTCAGGACTACGCCCGATGCCAGCAAGTCTTCATAGCCTGACTCGCGAACAATCTGCTGAACAAATGTAAACAGTTCTTCAACGCGCGGCTCGATAACCGCCCCCAGCGCCTGCCGCTTGACCTGGCGGTTGGGACGGTCACCCAGACCGGGTACCTCGATGTGTTCTTCAGGGTTGGCCAGCACCTGTTTGGCAATCCCGAAACGCAACTTGATTTCTTCAGCATCTGGCGTTGGCGTGCGCAGCATTGCTGCGATATCGCTGGTGATTTGATCACCCGCTATCGGAACAACGGCAGTATGACGAATGGCCCCTCCGGTGTAAATGGCTACATCAGTGGTACCACCACCAATATCAACCAGCACCACACCAAGTTCTTTTTCGTCTGAGGTCAGACAGGCCATGCTTGAGGCCAGCGGCTGCAAAATCAGGTCTTGTACTTCAAGACCGCAACGGCGCACGCACTTGACGATGTTCTGTGCGGCACTGACAGCACCGGTAACAATATGAACGCGCACCTCAAGACGCAAACCACTCATGCCGATGGGCTCGCGGATGTCGTCCTGATTATCGACAATGAACTCTTGTGTCAGCACATGCAGCACTTGCTGATCGGTCGGAATGTTGACTGCCTTTGCGGTTTCTATCACGCGGGCGACATCGGTCGGTGTCACTTCCTTGTCCTTGACCGCTACCATACCGCTGGAGTTGAAGCTGCTGATATGGCTGCCTGCAATGCCGGTATATACCTCACGAATCTTGCAATCGGCCATCAGCTCGGCCTCTTCAAGGGCTCGCTGAATCGAATTGACTGTGGCTTCGATGTTGACGACAACACCCTTGCGCATGCCCTGGGATTCGTGCTGGCCAAGACCAATGACCTCAAAGCGGCCACCGGGCAAGATTTCAGCGACAACGGCGACCACTTTGCTGGTACCGATATCCAGTGCAACAATCAGATCTTTGATGTCACGCGTCATAGTCATTTATTCAGAAGAAGAGGTGGAAACAGGGTCGAGCGTTATGGCAAACCCGTCCGGATAACGTAAATCGGCACTTACCACAGGCCGTCGAACCTGCCCTGTCAACACGGGCCAGGCCTGTACAAACCGCTCGATGCGACGGGCAAACGGAACCGCACCCGCGCGCCCATGCGGGTCGGCCACATCAGCGGCCGGGTCACGACCCAAATTCAGCATCAGACCATCCGACAAACGAACCGCCCAGGCATAGCGGGGACTCAGGTGAATTTCACTAACGGTCAAACCCAACGGGGCAAACCAGCGCGCCAGCTCGGCATAACGCTGCACCACCAGCCGCTCGGCGTCATCGGGGCCATAAAACACCGGCAACTGCATGTCATCAGGCAGCTCACCCTGGTTGGCGCTGAACGCCTCGCCCCAGGTGTTGATCATCTGGTCTTCATTCCATAATGCCAACGGCTGCTGCTCTTCAAACGCGACCAGCAAGGTATTGGGCCAGACACGACGCACACTGACATTGCGCACCCACGGAACGGACTCAAGCACACGCCGTGCGTCATTCAGGTTGATACTGAAAAAATTACCTGCCAGACGTCCGGCAATGGTGGCTTGCACGGTTGCCGCCGATACGTAACTCAGCGTTTCTTCACCCATGGGCTTGATCTGAACCCGGGAAATCGCAAAGTAGGGTCGCTGGGCCACCCAGACGACAACGCCCGCAACCATTGCCAATACGGCCAGCAAGGCTAGCGTATTGGCAAGAAAGTTGAGCAGGCGGGCATCACTCACGACATCACTCTCCGTCAGAACCTGTGACAGCCGGTGCATTGACCTTGCAGCTTGCGCTGTCAAGAATCGCCAGACAAAGATCGGCGTAGCTCATGCCCGCAGCCTTGGCACCCATCGGAACCAGCGAATGACTGGTCATGCCCGGCGATGTATTCATTTCGAGCAGCCAAGGCTGACCGGCATCATCAAGCATGAAATCGGCACGCCCCCAGCCCTCGCAACCTAACGCCACATAGGCGCGCTCGGCCAGCTCGATGAGCTTGACGGTCTGAGCCTTGTCGACGGGCGCCGGGCACACATACTGCGTGTCATTGGAAATATATTTGTGCTCGTAATCGTAGTTACCACCCGGAGCGATGATTTCAATGGCAGGCAATGCACGAACCTCTCGCCCTTTGCCCAGCACCGGTACTGTCAGTTCACGGCCGCTGATAAAGGCTTCAAGCAACACCGCATCGTCGTAGCGCGCAGCCAAACGATAAGCCGCAAGCAGCTCACCGGGCTCGTTGACCCGTGAAATACCCAATGTAGAGCCTTCGTGGGGCGGCTTGACCATCAGTGGATAACCCACAGCCAGTGCAGCCGCGTCAAGGTCGGCCTCATTGGTCACAACAGCGTAGGCTGGTGTTGGCAGGCCTTCGTTGAGCCACACTTTTTTGGTCATGACCTTATCCATGGCAAGACTGGATGCCATCACACCACTGCCGGTATACGGAATACCTGATAACTCGAGCAAACCCTGCACCGTTCCGTCTTCACCAAAACGGCCATGCAGCGCAATGAATACCCGATCAAAACCTGCATTGAGCAAGGCATGAATGTCCTGGTGCCCGGTGTCAAACAAATGAGCGTCTACACCCACGCTGCGCAACGCATCGTGGACACCCTGCCCCGACATCAGCGACACATCGCGCTCGGCCGACGTGCCACCATAAAGAATTCCGACCCGTCCGTACGCCTTCGTCATGCCAACTCTCCTACGCGTGCGGGGACTTTGCTGATAGACCCCGCCCCCATCACAATTACGACGTCGCCGTCTTGCACAAAGTCCAGAATGGCCTGGGGCAAGTCGCTGACGCTTTCCACAAACAACGGCTCAACCTTGCCGGCGACACGCAACGCGCGGGTCAATGCCCGCCCGTCAGCGGCAACAAGCGGGGCTTCACCCGCAGAATAAACTTCAGTCAGCAAGACAGCGTCGGCCGAACCAAGCACTTTAACGAAATCTTCGAAGCAATCACGAGTACGGGTGTACCGGTGCGGCTGAAAGGCAAGCACAATCCGTCGGTCAGGCCAGGCACCGCGCGCGGCGGCCAGAGTGGCAGACATTTCGACAGGATGATGACCGTAATCATCAATCAGTGTGAATGTGCCACCGCCCCGCGAGGCCTGAACCGAAAAATTACCGACCTGGGTAAACCGCCGCCCGACCCCATTGAATTCGGCCAGCGCACTGGCGATGGCGCCATCGCCAACACCCAGCTCGGTCGCCACCGCAATTGCGGCCAATGCATTCAGCACGTTGTGACGACCGGGCAAATTAAGGCGCACATGCAGCACCGGCAAGGCGCCGTCCGCCGATTTACGCTCGACATCGAACGACATCATGGTGCCCTGCGGCTGCACATTGACCGCACGAACCAGCACACCCTCACCAAACCCGTAAGTTGTTACCGGGCGCGAAATGAACGGAATGATCTCGCGAACATAGGCATCGTCACCGCACACAATGGCACTACCGTAGAACGGCAAGCGATGGGTGAACTCTATAAATGCACTTTTCAGACGCGCCACATCATGACCATAGGTGTCCATATGATCGACATCAATGTTGGTGATGATGCCCATGACCGGCAACAAATTCAAAAATGACGCATCCGACTCGTCGGCTTCAACCACGATGTAATCGCCCTGCCCCAAACGCGCATTGGCACCTGCCGAAGTAAGGCGTCCACCAATGACAAAGGTTGGGTCAAGGTCGCCGGCCGCCAGCACGCTGGCCACCAGACTGGTCGTAGTGGTCTTGCCATGCGTACCAGCCACGGCAATACCTCGTTTCAGGCGCATCAACTCGGCCAGCATCAAGGCGCGCGGTACAACAGGGATATGCGCCGCCCGTGCCGCAAGCACCTCAGGGTTATCGGCTGAAACTGCCGTCGAGGTGACCAGCGCCCCGACCCCTTTGATGTTGTTGGCGTCGTGCCCGATAGAGACTTTCGCCCCCAATTGCTCAAGCCGCCGGGTCACGGCCGATGCCTGCAGATCCGAGCCGCTGATGGCGTAGCCCAGGTTCAGTAAAACCTCGGCAATGCCGCTCATGCCCGAGCCGCCAATACCGACAAAATGAATGCTTTGAATTCTGTGTTTCATGCGCCTCTCCTGGTCGCTTGTTCGCACGCATCTGCAATCGTCTGGGCGGCGTTCAGGCAAGCATGCTCATGCGCATGACGGGCCACATCGGCCAGCTCGGTACGAGAACGGGCCTGGAGCCAGCCAGCGAGCCATTGCGGCGTAAATTCGTCTTGTTTTTGAAGCCAGCCCCCACGACATTCGCTCAGGTAGCGCGCGTTTGCGGTCTGGTGATCATCAATGGCATGCGGCAACGGCACAAACAACGCTGCCACACCTACCGCCGCCACTTCGGCGACCGTCATGGCACCGGCACGGCATACCAATAGATCGGCATCACCCAGGGCCACTGCCATGTCGGCAATAAAAGCATGGCATTCAGCCTGAATACCAGCCTCGTGGTAGGCATGACGTACGACCTCGATGTGCTGATCGCCGGCCTGATGCACAACCTTGGGGCGCTCGTGAGCAGGCAGCAAGGCCAGCGCCTTCGGAACCGTATCATTCAATGCCTGTGCGCCCAGGCTGCCGCCAATGACCAGCAGGCGCAAAGGGCCTTCACGACGCCCGTAACGTGACTCGGCGTCTTCCATTCTGACCAGTTCGGGACGCACCGGATTACCCACCATCAGCGCGCCTGGCAAAGCCCCGGGAAAGCCCACAAGGACCTTGCGTGCCAGTTTGGCCAGCCAGCGATTCGCCGTGCCGGCAATGGCATTTTGCTCGTGGACAACCAGCGGCACTGCACCAAGGAAAGCCATCAGACCGCCGGGAAAGGCCACGTAACCCCCCATACCGAGAACGACATCGGGACGAACCCGAGCCAATGCCTTGCGTGCCTGCCAGCAGGCCTTCAACAGCCGCCAGGGCAACGCCAGCACAGCCGTCACACCCTTGCCCCGCAAACCGGCAAACCGCAATGGCTCAAGTGGCAGGCCCTGCGCCGGTACCAGTCGGCCCTCCATTCGATCGGGGTGCCCCAGCCAGACGACATTCCATCCGCGCTGCTGCATTTCTTTTGCAACCGCCAGACCGGGCATAATGTGGCCACCGGTACCACCCGCCATGATCATCAGGGTATGCGTCATGTTCGCTTCCCCCTCATCAGGTTACGGTTTTCGTAATCGATGCGCAGCAATAACGCCATGGCAACCACATTCATGACAATACCCGAACCGCCATAACTGACCAGCGGCAAGGTCAGGCCTTTGGTTGGCAACAAACCCACACACACACCAATATTGATGAATGACTGGATACCCAGCCACAAGCCAACACCCTGAGCGACCAGCCCATTGAAAACACGTTCCATGGCAATTGCCTGGCGACCAATATCGAAAGCACGCCAGATCAGATAGGCAAATGCACAAATCAGGCCCACCACGCCAACAAAGCCCAGCTCTTCACCAATAACGGCCACAATAAAGTCCGTGTGTGCCTCGGGCAAATAGTGAAGTTTTTCAACGCTGGCCCCCAGACCCACGCCAAACCACTCACCACGCCCCAGTGCAATCAGGGAGTGCGACAACTGGTATGCACTGCCGTACATATTGTCAGGATTCCAGGGGTCGAGATAAGCGAAAATACGCTCGCGTCGCCACGGGGATAACCAGATCAGCGATACAAACAATGAAACCAGAATACCCAGCAGGGCTGAAAACCAGCGGCCATCAAGCCCGCCAAGAAACAGCAGCCCGACCGCAATCGCAACAATGACAATAAATGCGCCCAGATCAGGCTCGAGCAGCAACAACATGCCCACAATGCCCAAGGCCGCGGCCATCGGGACAAAGCCACGCCAGAAATTTCGCATATGGTTCTGCTTGCGTACTGTATAAGCCGCAGCAAAAAGACAAATGGCCAGCTTCATCAGCTCGGAGGGCTGAAAATTAACCGGCCCCAGCGGCAACCAGCGTCGGGCGCCATTGACTTCACGACCAATGCCCGGAATCAGCACAACCAGCAATAGTATCAAGCACGCGAAAAACAACGGTATGGCCAATTTTTCCCAGACCTTCATTGGCACGCTGAAGGCTGCAAATGCCGCCAGCAGCCCGATCGCGATGAAAACACCATGGCGGATCACAAAATAATAACGCCCATAATTCGCGTACCGTGGCCCATCGGCCAGAGCGATCGAGGCCGAATAAACCATCAGCAACCCGAACATCATCATGGCCAGCGTAACGACCAGAACGCTGAAGTCAAATGCAGGCATGCTGGTTCGCCCTGGGCGAATACTGTTAATGCTGGCACTCAATCCGGAAATCAGATTCATGCGACTTCCCCGTGATCAAGGGCCAGATCATTCACGGCGGCAATGAAGGCCTGCGCCCGGTGGGCATAATTACGGAACATGTCCATGCTGGCGCAGGCGGGTGACAAAAGCACGGCCTGACCAGGCGTCGCCATCGCCATTGCCTTGCGAACTGCGCTATCCATATCATCGGCCTGCTCAATGCGAACACCAGCCGACGCAAGCGCCTGACCAATAACTGGCCCATCCTGACCGATCAGAACGACGCCACTGGCATAGGTACGAACCACCGGCATCAACACCGAAAAGTCCTGCCCTTTGCCCAGGCCACCGGCGATCAGGACAACCGTCTGCCCCAGACCTTCAAGTGCCGCCAGGGTAGCACCGACATTGGTACCCTTGCTGTCGTTGATGAAATCAACACCAGCCACGTTGCGCACGAACTCTGTTCGATTTGGTTCACCGGCGTAGTCGCGCAAACCATGCAATATATCGGCCCAGCCGAGATCAAGAGCCCGAACCAGTGCCAACGCGGCCAGCGCATTAAGCGCGTTATGCACCCCCCGTATTCTCAGGGCATCGACAGGCATCAGTCGATTCAGACGGCCAGCACTGCGAGCCTCAGCAACAACGGCCCTGCGACGCGAGGACGATACCGGCATATCAAAATCTGCAGGCTCGCTGACACACAGCCAATTGACCCCATGCTCGGTGACAAGCCCAAGATCGCCTGCCAGCTCGGGGGCACCACGCCCGAATGTGCGCACCCGGATGCCATCCAGTGCACCCACCATGCCGGCGACCTGCGCATCATCACGATTCACGATGGCAATCTTCGCCATGCCAAGCAACCGTGCCTTGGCGGCGGCGTAACTTTCCATGCTGCCATGCCAGTCAAGGTGATCTTGCGTGATATTCAGAACCACGGCTGCATCGGGAACCAGCGAATACGTACTTTCGAGCTGAAAGCTTGAAAGCTCAAGAACCCAGGCCTGCGGCAACTGCCCGGCATCAAGCGCGTCCATAAGGCCCGACAGGGCCGCCGGACTGATATTGCCGACCGCCGTAGCCAAAACCCCGGACCGAACCAGCACATGCCGGGTCATCGCGGTGACCGTTGTCTTGCCATTCGTGCCGGTCACCGCCAGCACGTAAGGGGTATAGCCCTGGCTGGCCATATCGGCCAACGCACGGGCAAACAGTTCAATTTCGCCGATAACTTCGATACCGGCCGCTTTTGCCTGCAGCAAGAACCCTTTGACCGGCTCTTCGTGCGGACTCAAACCCGGGCTAAGCACAACTTGACCGACGCCCTCCAGCAAGCCCGCACCGGGTCGGGTTTCACCCAGACAATATTCGACCCGTACTGCCGCCAGATCAGCTTTCAGGGTATCGAGGCCGGCGGGATTGCTGCGCGTATCGACAATGCGCAACGATGCACCATGACGGGCGCACCAACGTGCAGCCGCCATACCGGTTTCACCCAGTCCCATGATCAGGGTCAGGCGTTCAGTCATCATTGAGGGATACGCAAACGTGTTCATTGTGTTGTCAACGCAATTTCAAGGTTGCCAGCCCGATCAGTACCAGCATCATGCTGATGATCCAGAACCGCACAACAACCTGTGTTTCCTTCCAGCCCCCTACCTCGAAGTGGTGATGCAACGGCGCCATGCGGAATATTCGCCGCCCTTCGCCATAACGCCTCTTGGTGTACTTGAACCATGTAACCTGCATCATGACGGACAGCGTTTCCACAACAAACACCCCGCCCATGATGAAAAGCACTATTTCCTGCCGAACAATCACGGCAATAGTGCCAAGCGCTCCGCCCAACGCCAATGCGCCAACATCGCCCATGAAAACCTGTGCCGGATACGTGTTGAACCACAAAAATGCCAGACCCGCACCGGCAATCGCCGCGCACAACACCATGAGCTCGGATGCCCCGGGTATGTAGGGAAACAGCAGATACTTCGAATAATCGACCCGACCAACAACATAGGCAAAAATACCCAGCGCACTGCCAACCATAACGGTAGGCATAATCGCCAGACCATCAAGGCCATCGGTCAAATTGACCGCATTGCTGGAACCCACAATAACGAACCAGCTCAAGGCCACAAAGCCAAACACACCCAGCGGGTAGCTGACGCTTTTGAAAAACGGCACGATCAGGTCAGCCCGTGTGGGAAGCGGCATGCTGAACCCGCTCAGAACCCAGTCGCGAAACAACGGCCATAGCTCGGCGTTGGCTGGCGCCGATACCGCAAACGCCAGATACACGGCCGCCACAATCCCTATCAAGGCTTGCCAGAAAAACTTCTGGCGCGACGACATGCCTTCGGGATCACGATGAACTACCTTTTTGTAATCATCCGCCCAGCCAATCCAGCCAAAGCCAAACGTAACCAGCAACACCACCCAGACGAAACGGTTGGTCCAGTCGGCCCAAAGCAGCGTACTGACTGCGATAGAAATAAGAATCAGCGCACCACCCATGGTCGGCGTGCCTGTTTTGACCAGATGGGTTTGCGGGCCGTAACTGCGAACAGCCTGGCCAATTTTCAGGGCGGTCAGTTTTCGAATGACCGCCGGACCGGCCACAAGACCAATCAACAATGCCGTAGCACACGCCAGTACAGCGCGCAGTGTGATGTATTCCAAGACCCCGAAGGCCCGAAAATGAGAATCAGCCAGCCACCGTGCCAGTTCAAGCAGCATGATGCCCTCCGGCGTCAACGTCCGTTTTGTCTTTCTGGAAACCCAGCACAACACGCTCCATTCGACTGCTGCGTGAACCCTTTACCAGAATATTGGCGGGTACCAGCACACGCAGACGAACCAACAAATCATCAACCTGATCGAACATCTCTGCGCCTGTGCCAAACGCACGGGCACACTCGCTGGCGGCTTGCCCCAGCGTCAGCAGATGATCAACCCCTTGTGCCCTGGCATATGCACCCACTTCGGCATGCATGGCCGGGCCGTTTTCCCCGACTTCGGCCATACCGCCCAGGACCAGCACCTTGCGCCCGTCAAGAGATGCAAGCACGTCAATGGCTGCACGTACCGAATCGGGGTTCGCATTGTAACTGTCATCAATCAATTGATAACCGTCGGCCAGTGCATGCGGCTGCATGCGACCCTTAACCGGATTGAACGATTTCAGGCCTTCAACGACCGCCGCCAGAGGCGCACCCGCCGCCATAGCGCACGCAGCAGCGGCCAAGGCATTTCTGAGGTTGTGCCGACCAGGCGCCGACAGTTCGACTGTGGCGCTGGCATCGCCCGCATGCAAGGAAAAGCGGGTTCGGGCAGGCTCGGCGTGGATATGGTCAGCGTATACATCAAAATCGGATGTCAGACCAAAGCGAACGGTACGACGTGTACCCGCCAGCGATGACCAGAGCCCGGAATAGGTGTCGTCACCCGGAAAAACGGCGATTCCATCTGACGGCAGCGCTTCGAGTGCAGCCCCGTTTTCGCGCGCGACGGCCTCAACCGTATGCATGAATTCCTGGTGCTCTCTTTGCGCATTGTTGACCAGGGCAACAGTCGCGGCTGCCTGCCCTGCAAGGCTGGCAATTTCACCGGGGTGATTCATGCCCAACTCAAATACCGCGGCACGATGGTGTGCCCGCAACCGCAGCAGGGTCAGGGGCACACCAATGTCATTGTTGTAATTTCCAGATGTAGCAAGCGCCGCCTCGGGCCCGACCCATGCACGCATGATTGCCGCCAGCATTTCCTTGGTCGTGGTTTTGCCGTTGCTGCCGGTCACGGCGATTGCTGGCAACGTAAAACGCCGACGCCATTGTTGCCCCAGCCGGGTCAGCGCAACACGGGTGTCACCCAGCACAATTTGCGGCATTGCCCCTGGCTGGCGACGTTCGACAATGGCCGCGCAGGCACTGGCCTGCTCAACCTGGCCAAGATAGTCGTGCGCATCAAACGATTCGCCCTTAAGTGCAAGAAACAGCTGGCCCGGCTCGACAGCGCGGGAATCGGTGGAAACGGTTGGCCCCTGCAGCAACGTCAAGGCGGCACGCGCCCATTCACGGTCGTCGAACGGGTAACGCACCCCGTTGATTTCCTGATAGGTTTCATGACCCTTGCCCGCCAGCAGAACCACATCTTCAGCGCGCGCCTGCCACAGCGCCGACAATATGGCGTCGGCCCGATCCTTGATGACCACAGGTCGGGCAGACATACCGGCAATGATTTGCTCAAGGATCTGCGCTGGCGACTCACTGCGAGGGTTGTCGCTGGTCAGGACCACCTGATCGGCAAGGCGATGAGCGATTTCGCCCATCATGGGACGCTTGGCACGGTCGCGGTCGCCGCCGCAGCCAAATACGACCCAAAGCTTGCCGCCACGGGCCTGGGCAACTTCACGCAGTGCCTCAAGGGAACGCGCCAGGGCGTCGGGCGTATGTGCGTAATCGACAACCGCCATGGGTGCCGCAACCAGCCTTTCGCCGACCGGTACGGACTCTACCACTTGCAAACGACCATCAACCGACTGCAACCTGACCAGCGCCCGTGAAATTCGAGACAACGCCCAACCCATAGCCTGCAATACACCAGCGACAAGCAGCAGGTTGGAAATATTATGGCGGCCGACCAGACGCGTGACAATTTGCGCCACGCCTTCGGCCTGAACCAGGTTAAATATAATGCCATGACCACCCGTCTGGATATCGCTGGCATACACACTGGCGCCCGACGCACTCTCGATAGAGTAGCCGGTAAGATGCAACAGGTTTTCGTCGTGAATCTCCTGGGCAATGTCACGGCCTGCGGCGTCATCCAGATTGATGACGACCCGTTGCAGCCCCGGCCACTGAAACAATTTGCGCTTGGCCTGCACGTAAGCCTGCACCGTACCATGGTAGTCAAGATGGTCATGCGTCAGGTTTGTAAATGCCGCAATCTCAATGGTCACGGCCTGCAAACGCCCCTGGTCAATGCCAATCGACGACGCTTCCAGTGCAACCACCTTCGCACCGGCATCGCGCAGGGCGGCAAGGCTGCGGTGCAAGGTCAACACATCGGGCGTTGTCAACGCCCCCCCAAGGTTGGTACCGTCTGGCAGTGTCACACCCAGGGTGCCAATGGTTCCGCAGGCCACGTCTTCGGCATTCAGGGCTTGCGCCAGCCACTGCACAGTCGAGGTCTTGCCATTGGTACCCGTCACGGCAACCACCGTCACCGCCTCAGATGGACGGCCGTACCATTAGTGGGCCACATCAGCCATCATTGCGGCCAAACCCTGCACGACGATAACCGGCACGCCTTCGAGCGACGAACCGACGCCCGTGTCATGCGCAGCAAGAACAGCAGCAGCGCCTGCCCTGATGGCCTGCCCGATGTACTGGCGAACATCTGTTGCCGAATCAGACAAAGCAAAAAAGACATCTCCGGCACCCACCTGACGAGAGTCCAGACATAAATGCGCGTCACGCCCAACATGTGACAACAGTGTTGAAATCAGGCCATCTCGCGTCATCGGGAGGCTCCTTCTTTGGGGCCGACCGCTACCACGGAAGCAACCGGCGCATCAGGCACAACCCCGATGCGTCGCAGACTGCTGGCCACTACATTGGCAAAAACCGGAGCTGCAACACGCCCTCCGTAATAAACACCTGACTGGGGCTCATCAATACTGATGGCCACCACAATGCGGGGATTTGAAACGGGCGCAAATCCGACAAATGAGCTGCGATAGCGTTTGGTACTGTATTTACCATCGACAATCTTGCGGGCTGTACCACTTTTTCCGGCCACACGATAACCCTGAACCTGGGCCAGCTTGGCACCGTCCGGGCCGGCAGCCGCCTCCAGCATGTCCCGAATTGTCATCGCCGTGCCCGGTGTAAAGACAGGAACGCTGGTCGGTTGCTTGCCCTGACGACGCAGCAGAGTCAACGACACCATGTCACCATTACGCGCAAAAGCAGTGTAGGCGTGGGCAATCTGAAGCAATGATGTGGACAGGCCATAACCATACGACATGGTCGCGCGCTCGATGGGGCGCCAACGTTCCCACGGGCGCAAGCGACCCGCTGCAACCCCCGGAAAGTTGGCTTGTGGCGCACGCCCGAAACCTAGCTCGGTGTACTTGCCACACATTTCCTGAGATGTCAGCCGATCGGAAATCATGGTCATGCCAATATTGCTGGAGCGG
>JBAYOZ010000035.1:0-13280 GCA_041677965.1 Pusillimonas sp. | reverse complement strand
GTGGAAATCGCCAGGCATGCCGTCTTTGCACGAATACATGGCCATCGGCGACATGACAACACGGTTTTTCAACTGGACATCGCGCAGTTTGAAGGGTGTGAGCATGGGAGGAACGGGACGATCGCCTTCAGTGACCGCGCCTGTTTTCTTCGCCATCCAGCGCTCGAAATTTTCAATCCACTTGCTATCGCGCACGCGCAGGTTTTCGTGTGAAATGCGCTGTGAGCGGGTCAGCAACGAATAGGCAAACTGCTCGGGCTCGAAGTTTTCGTAGCGGGCAACGTTTTCGAACCACTCGGTCGAGTTGCGGGCAGCGTTTTGAATTTTGAGTACTTCAACGCTGCGAACCGCTTCGTAGTGATCAAGGCCTTCAACCAGGTTAAGTTCTTTGGCCATGAGGCAGCGGTGCAGTTCGATAGAGTCTTCCAGCGCCAGCTTGGTGCCCGAACCGATCGAGTAGTGAGCCGTGTGAACCGCGTCGCCCATAAGAACGATGGGAACAGTTCGGCCGTCGGACAATTGCTGGTTATGCACCCATTTCTTGCAAATAACGCGGGGGAAGCGGATCCAGATAGCAGAGCCGCGCAGGTGCGAGGCGTTGCTGACCAGGGCATTGCCGTCGAGGTATTCGGCAAAGATTTTTTCGCAGAAGGCGATCCCTTCTTCCTGGCTCATTTTGTCAATGCCATGAGCCTGCCAGGTTTCGTCGCGGGTTTCCACGATAAACGTAGACATGCCGGGTTCGAACTGATAGGCGTGAGCCTGGAACCAGCCATGCTCGGTCTTGACGAATGCAAATGTGAACGCATCAAATGTTTTCTTGGTACCCAGCCACACAAAGCGGCACTGGCGGGTGTCGATATCGGGCTGGAATGTATCTGCGTAACGGGTGCGCACACGGCTGTTCAAACCGTCAGAGGCAATAACGAGGTCGGCCTTGTACTTGACGGCGACTTCCTGGTCATCGGTAACTTCTTCCTCAAAGACCAGATTGACGTTCAGTTCTTTGCAACGGTCTTGCAGGATGTTCAGCAGTTTTTTACGGCCAATGCCGATAAATCCGTGACCGGTACTGCGAACGCTGGCGCCCTTGTACAAGACATCGATGTCATCCCAGTGGTTGAACGCCTTGGCAATGCGCTCGGCCGAGACGGGGTCAGCTTCTTTAAGGTTTTCAAGGGTTGCATCTGAAAACACAACGCCCCAGCCAAACGTGTCATACGGTCGATTGCGCTCGATGACGGTAACCTCGTGGCTAGGGTCACTGAGTTTCATGAGCAGACCAAAATACAGGCCGGCGGGACCTCCACCAATACATACGATATTCATGAGCGTTCTCCGAGAGTTTTTGAAATTTGAGCGCGATTGGCAAGAGGTACGCGCCTACCTATTTAGTTTAGGTTTAAACTATATACACAAAAAAAACACGACGCAATGCTTTTTTTATGCGGCATTGCACAATATCCGGGACACTGGAATAACCCTAATAGAAAACTTCAAGATTAAACTATATAACCGGTAAATCTTGACGTTGATTTATTTCAGACTTGCAGTAATTCGGCTGCATCGGCTTTTCCTTACTGCGAGCGCATAATCCAAATGAACTCTCCTCACCCGGTTACCGACGAACTTCCCCCACCCGACCTCGAGTCGCGTGCGGGCCCCGATGATCATGACGACCTGCGTCTGTGGCTGCGTCTGCTGACGTGCTGCACCCTGATCGAAGGTGACATCCGCAGCCGCCTGCGCACCGATTTCGAGACCACCCTGCCTCGTTTTGACCTGATGGCCCAACTGCAACGTGTGCCCGAAGGCATGAAAATGAGCGAGCTGTCGCGTCACATGATGGTGACCAACGGCAACATTACCGGCATCACAGACCAGCTTGAAAAAGAAGGCTATGTCGAGCGCCTCAAAGTGGCCTCCGACCGTCGCAGCTCGATCATTCGCCTGACCCCGAAAGGTCGACGCGCCTTCCAGAAAATGGCCGATGCCCACGAACACTGGATTCAGGTGCTGTTCAGCGGTTTGTCGGAAAAAAGCCGCAAATCCATGTTTGAGGCTCTGGGGGAACTAAAACTGCTGGCCCAGACGCAACTGGGCTCGCGCTCGCAATAACAGGCCTTGCGCCTGCTATAAAATGGGGGTTTGCCTGCACGCGCAGGCCCACCTTACTGTACGAGTTGCGCCATGGCCGTCAATCTGCACATCCCTGATCAGTCCAGCATTTACCCGGTAGCGGGCATCGATATCGGCATCGCCGAAGCCGGTATCCGCAAAGCCAATCGCAAAGACCTGACCGTGTTCACGCTGTCAGCCGGTACTGCCGTTGCCGGCGTATTCACGCAAAACCGCTTCCGTGCGGCACCGGTTCAGGTTTGCGAGGCCCACCTGGCCAGCGGTGCAGACATCCGCGCCCTGGTCATCAACACCGGCAATGCCAACGCCGGCACGGGCGCACCTGGCCTGGAGGCCACCCAAGACACCTGCAACGCCCTGGCCAGATTGCTGGGCCTGGCCCCGGAACAGATTCTGCCGTTTTCAACGGGCGTCATTCTTGAACCACTGCCAGTAGACCGCCTGGTCGCCGCACTGCCCGCCGCCATCGAAAACCTGGGCCCGAACAACTGGTTCGACGCGCCCCACGGCATCATGACCACCGATACCCTGCCAAAAATCAGCTCAAGGCAAATCAGCATTGGGGGGCATACCGTGACCATTACCGGCATCAGCAAAGGTGCCGGCATGATCAAACCCAACATGGCCACCATGCTGGGGTATCTGGCCACCGATGCCGGCATTGCCCCCGAACTGCTCAAAACTGTCGCTGCCGACCTGGCCAACCAGTCATTCAACCGCATTACCGTCGATGGCGACACATCAACCAACGATTCGTTCATCGTCATGGCCAGCGGCCAAAGCGGTCTGCACATCGACTCGCGCCAACACCCCCATTTTGCCGCGCTGTATCAGGCCCTGGCCGAAGCCGCCCTTGAACTTGCAACCAAAATCGTGCGTGATGCCGAAGGTGCCACCAAGTTCATGACCATCCGGGTCGAGCAGGCAGGCAATACCGATGAAGCCCTTAAAGTGGCTTACGCTGTTGCACATTCGCCACTGGTCAAAACCGCGTTTTACGCCAGCGACCCAAACCTTGGCCGCATCCTGGCGGCCATCGGCTATGCCGGCATTACTGACCTTGATGTTGGCAATGTGAACCTGTGGCTGGGCGACGTACTGGTTGCCAGCAATGGCCAGCGCAACCCCGACTACCTCGAGGGAGACGGCCAGCGCGTCATGAAAGAAGCCGAAATCGTGGTTCGTATTGCACTGGGCCGCGGCGATACTGCCGAAACGGTCTACACCTGCGACTTTTCACACGACTACGTCAGCATCAACGCCGACTACCGCTCGTAAGCCGTAACCGCACCCGACACGGCCAGGCGACCGCGAATCGCCTGGCGCACCACGCTTGCACAAGCCACCTTGCCGCCTTAGCTGTTGACTTAAAACACTTTTTCAGGCGATAATTGCAGGCTTGGCGTTTTGCCAAAAACTTATTTACTGAGGTATCCCACATGTACGCGGTCATAAAAACCGGTGGCAAACAGTATCGTGTTGCCCCTGGTCAAAAACTTAAGGTAGAACAGATACCGGCAGACATTGGGCAAGAAATCTCGCTGGACCAGGTATTGTCGGTTGGCGAAGGTGAACAATTGAAAATTGGCACACCTTTGGTCGCTGGCGCTGTGGTCAAGGCAACAGTTCTTGCACAAGGCCGGCATGACAAGATCAAAATCTTCAAAATGCGCCGTCGCAAGCACTACCAGAAGCGCCAAGGCCATCGTCAAAACTACACCGAACTTCGCATCGACGCTGTAAACGCGTAATTTCGAGTACGGTTATCAGGAGCTAAACATGGCACAAAAGAAAGGCGGCGGCTCTACGCGGAACGGTCGCGACTCACAAGCGAAACGACTGGGTGTTAAGGTATTTGGTGGTCAGGCCATCAACGCCGGTTCCATCATCATTCGCCAGCGCGGCACAGAATTCCATCCCGGCGTCAACGTTGGCATGGGCAAAGACCACACTCTGTTCTCGCTGGTCGACGGCCACGTCAAGTTCGCCGTCAAGGGCGCACTGAACAAGCGCACCGTATCGGTTGTAGCGGCTGAATAAGCCCCGCAACCTTACGCGCAAAGCCCTACCAGCCGGTAGGGCTTTTTGTTTTAGAATAACCACTTAACCTTTAAACACAGCAGGCCCCATGAAATTCGTTGACGAAGCCACCATTGAAGTTATTGCCGGCAAAGGCGGTAACGGCGCCGCGAGCTTTCGCCGCGAAAAATTCATTCCAAAAGGTGGGCCTGACGGTGGTGACGGCGGGCGCGGGGGCAGTATTTATGCCGTTGCCGACCGCAACATCAACACCCTTATCGATTACCGCTACGCACGCCTTCACCGCGGCAAGAACGGTGAAAACGGCCGCGGCTCCGACCAGTATGGTGCCGGCGCCCCCGACATCACCCTGCGCGTACCCGTTGGGACCACAATTTTCGACGCCGACACCGGTGAGCAACTGTTCGACCTTGACCGCAACGGCGAACAGGTCACCCTGGCTGCCGGGGGTGAAGGCGGTCGTGGCAACATTCACTTCAAATCCAGCACCAACCGGGCACCACGGCAATTTACCTACGGCAAGGAAGGCGAACAACGTCGTTTGCGCTTCGAACTTAAAGTACTGGCCGATGTCGGGCTGCTGGGGCTACCCAACGCCGGCAAGTCCACGTTCATCAGCCGGGTATCCAACGCCAAGCCCAAAATTGCCGACTACCCGTTTACCACGCTGCACCCGAACCTGGGGGTTGTGCGTACATCCGAATCACGCAGCTTCGTCATTGCCGATATTCCCGGTCTTATTGAAGGGGCCTCTGAAGGCGCGGGCCTGGGCCACCTGTTCCTGCGCCACCTGTCGCGCACCAGGGTGCTGCTGCACCTGGTTGATGTATCGTCACCCGACCCTGACATTGACCCGGTTGGCCCGGCGGTCGAAGGCGCCAAAGCCATTGTTGAAGAACTTCGCAAGTACGACCCGGCACTGTTCGACAAGCCTCGCTGGCTGGTGCTGAACAAACTTGACATGGTCCCCGACCCTGAAGACGTCAAGCAGCGCATTTGCACGGCCCTGAACTGGACCGGCCCCATTTTCATCATCTCGGGGCTTACCGGCGAGGGCACGCAAGATCTGGTGTGGGCACTGCAAGACTGGCTCGATGCCGAACGTCAGCGTGAAAACACCGAAGCGGACAAAGCCGATGGCTCGTACATTGCAGAAGACCCGCGCTTCGACGATACGCGCGGGCCAACCGACCCAGCCTGAAGGCCTTGTTTTATAGCCCTCGCGCAGCCCAACCGTTCGCCCGTCCCTAACCCGTTTCCTTTGCACAGGCTCGCTTCACCCATGTCTTCCGAGACTTCTGTTGTCGCCCGATCCAAACGTATTGTTGCCAAAGTCGGTTCTTCCCTGGTTACCAACGAAGGGCGCGGCATCGACCTTGTCGCCGTTGGCGAATGGGCTGCGCAAATAGCCGCCCTGCATCACCAGGGGCGCGAACTTGTGCTGGTATCCAGTGGTGCCATCGCCGAAGGCATGGCACGGCTGGGATGGTCAAAACGCCCGCAGGCCATGCACGAACTTCAGGCGGCAGCCGCCGTCGGGCAAATGGGCCTGGTGCAGGCCTACGAAGTTGCATTTGCCCGGCATGGCATTCGCACGGCGCAAATCCTGCTTACCCACGAAGACCTGGCAGACCGCGAACGCTACCTGAACGCACGCACCACCCTGTACACCCTGCTGTCGCTGGGTGTTGTCCCCATCGTCAATGAAAACGATACCGTGGTAACCGATGAAATCAGGTTCGGCGACAATGACACGCTGGGGGCACTGGTCACCAATCTTATCGAGGCCGACACCCTGGTCATCCTCACCGACCAGCGCGGCCTGTACAGCGCCGACCCCCGCAAGAACCCCGACGCCGAACTGATCGAAGTGGCCCAGGCCGGTGACCCAAGACTCGAAACCATGGCCGGTGGGGCCGGCAGCACCATTGGCACCGGCGGGATGCTGACCAAGGTATTGGCCGCCAAGCGAGCCGCCAACAGTGGTGCACACACTGTCATCGCCTCTGGGCGCGAACCGCACGTATTGCAGCGTTTAGGCAATGGTGAGCGCATCGGCAGCGAGCTGCGGGCACAGTTGCCCGTGCGTTCGGCACGCCAGCGCTGGATCGCCAACCATCTTCGGCTGCGCGGCAAGGTAACCCTTGATGACGGGGCGGTTCAGGCCCTGACGGTTGGGCGTAAAAGCCTGCTGCCTATTGGTGTCATTGATGTCGAAGGCGATTTTGAACGTGGTGATGTGGTGGCCTGCGTTGACCTGCAGGGGCGCGAACGCGGCCGTGGCCTGATCAATTATTCGGCCACCGATACCCGTCGCATCATGCGTCAGCCTACTGCACGCATTGCCGAAATACTGGGCAGCATGTCTGATGCTGAACTGATGCATCGCGACAACATGGTTTTTTTACGCAGCACCACACCTTAATTTCAACACGCACGCCAGCTGGCATATGCCAGGCACATGCTGTAGCGCGCATGGTATTCAAGACATCTCGTCATTGAACAAGTAACCCTTGCCATGCACTGACCTGACCGGCAGGTTTGCCCCCACGGCCAGCACTTTGCGTCGAAGACGACTTACCAGGACGCTCAGGCGCTCGCGCCTGGCCTCAGGGTCGAGACGGCCTTCGGCCAGACCCATGGCCACAGCAAGCTGTTCATGCGTTGCGTTGCGCCCTTCAGACGCCGCCAATGCCAGCATGAAGGCGCGTTCTGTCGTGGTCAACGCAACTTGCGTACCCGAAGGCAGCTTCAGTTTCCAGGCGTTTTCAACCAACTGCCATCCTGTTGACACGATGCCAGGCAATACCGTTGGCTCGACGCCACCCATGCGCCGTAACAACGAAAATATGATTGCAACAACAAGGTGCCCAGAGGCTTCTGGAGCAAACCAGGCATCGATACCCGACTGCAAGGCCAGCAACTGCGTTTCTTCAGCCAGATCGGGGACACACGCCACTACGCCCATTGATGGTTGCCCGGCCCGCAACAAATGTGCCAGCGCTGCATTTTCGGCCAGACCAGAACACAGCACAGCCAGCATCCAGCCGCGTGCCACCGCCCCCTGTTCGTAACGCTGCCCTACCCGTTCCGCTTTTGATAATAGCTGTGAAGCGTTGTGGCAACTGACGCGCTCGAACCCGACTGCACCCAACGTGTGGCAGATACGAGTGAAGTCATTTGAAGATACCCGCGCAGGGGCATTTTCGGGTTCATACCAAAGAATCACTGGCGGCTGCACGACACGCTCCGAAACCCTCAAATGGATTAAAAACACCCTGAGGCCTGACAATCGCTCAAAAAAACAATCCTAATTTAACCGAAATATCACATTCGTGATTTTTGTTATTACCAACGTGATTAGATGACGCGTTTCAATCACGTTCGTGAAAACCTTTTCTGAACGCCTTCGTTATGCACGCGAATTGCGACAAATAAGCCAAAAGCAACTTGCCAAGGCCGTTAACTTGTCGCAAGGTGCGATATCGAACTACGAAACCCGCGTCAGGGAAAGCTCACGCGAAACACTTCGACTGGCAATGGCATTACAGGTCAGCCCCTTGTGGCTTGGCGAAGGCATCGGGTCCATGGAATGGCAGCCGCAAATACCTTCGACACTGAATGACTACATAGACCTGCCAAACGACATCAACAGCACCAACTGGCCGTTCTCACGCATCATGCCCAGCACATTTCACGGGCTGTCGGCAGAACAAAAACACCTGGTTGAAGACATGATCCTGACCCTGGCCAGGCGCAACCAGACCACCCGCTGACTACCCTGGGCATCACAGGCCAATGGCCACCAAACCGCAACGGCATTTGGCCAGCGCCACGCCAATGCTCTATACTGCGCGCTCATGCAGGGGTACTTGCCTTCGGGCAGGTTGAGAAAAACCCTTCGTACCAGTACGGATAATGCCGATGCTGGGAGCACTGTCCGCAGGTTCTTCACGTTCTGCTGCTTCCCTCTTCGGCTCCATTTGTGTCACTTTGGAGCAACCATGTCTTCCCTACCCCACAACACCGCACCGGCAATCGCCGACCCTGCCGCTACCTGCGCGTTTCCGAACGCAAAGAAAATTTACGTTACCGGGTCCCGATCCGACCTGCGCGTTCCGTTTCGCGAAATATCGCAGCACCCCACACCAACCCCCGATGGTGTGGAAGAAAACGTGCCGGTCACCGTCTACGACACCAGCGGCCCTTACACCGACCCCGACGCACACATCGATATTCGCAAGGGGCTGCCGGAATTGCGTGCAGGCTGGATTGAAGAGCGCAACGACACCGAACGGCTGGCAGGCCCTTCCAGTGCCTTTGGCCAGCAACGCAAAAACGACCCCGCCACCCAGGCGCTTCGCTTTGAACTGACCCGACTGCCCCGCCGTGCGCGTCAGGGCCATAATGTCACCCAGATGCACTATGCCCGTAAAGGCATCATCACACCCGAGATGGAGTTTGTGGCCCTACGGGAAAACCTGCGCCGCGACGAATGGCTGGAAAGCCTGCGCGCCCAGGGCCCAAAAGCCGAGCGCATGCTGCGCCAGCTGACACGCCAGCACGCTGGCCAGGGTTTTGGTGCCGGCATTCCGGCAACCATCACCCCCGAATTCGTTCGTGATGAAATTGCCCGCGGCCGAGCCATCATTCCGGCCAACATCAACCACCCCGAAATCGAACCCATGGCCATTGGCCGCAATTTCCTGGTGAAAATCAATGCCAATATCGGTAATTCGGCATTGCAGTCAGACATTGCCCAGGAAGTGGAAAAAATGACCTGGGCCATTCGCTGGGGCGGCGACACCGTCATGGACCTGTCGACCGGCAAGCATATTCATGAAACCCGGGAATGGATCATCCGCAATTCGCCGGTTCCCATCGGCACAGTCCCGTTGTACCAGGCGCTTGAAAAAGTGGATGGCAAAGCCGAGGACCTGACCTGGGAAATTTTCCGCGACACCCTGATCGAGCAGGCTGAACAAGGGGTGGACTACTTCACCATCCATGCCGGGGTTCGCCTCCCGTTTATCCCCATGACCGCCGAGCGCCTGACGGGCATCGTTTCACGCGGTGGATCAATCATGGCCAAATGGTGTCTGGCACACCATAAAGAAAGCTTTCTGTACGAGCACTTCGAAGATATTTGCGACATCATGAAGGCCTATGACGTCAGCTTTTCGCTGGGTGACGGTTTGCGCCCGGGCTCAATTCATGACGCCAACGACGACGCCCAGTTTGCCGAACTGCGCACCTTGGGTGAACTGACCCAGGTGGCCTGGAAACACGATGTCCAGGTGATGATCGAAGGCCCCGGTCACGTCCCCATGCACCTGATCAAGGAAAACATGGATGAGCAACTGAAACACTGCCACGAAGCGCCCTTCTACACCCTGGGGCCCCTGACCACCGACATTGCCCCCGGCTATGACCACATCACCTCGGGCATCGGTGCCGCCATGATTGGCTGGTATGGCACCGCCATGCTGTGCTACGTAACGCCCAAAGAGCACCTGGGCCTGCCCAATAAAAAGGATGTGAAAGACGGCATCATCACCTACAAGATCGCCGCCCATGCCGCCGACCTGGCCAAAGGCCACCCCGGCGCCGCCATCCGGGACAATGCCTTGTCAAAAGCGCGCTTTGAGTTCCGCTGGGAAGACCAGTTCAACCTGGGCCTGGACCCTGACACCGCACGCGACTTTCACGACCAGACCTTGCCCAAGGCCTCCATGAAAACAGCGCATTTCTGTTCAATGTGCGGCCCCCACTTCTGCAGCATGAAAATCACCCAGGATGTACGTGACTACGCATCATCCAAAGGTGTGGAAGCTGAAAAAGCGCTGGCCCTTGGCATGCAGGAAAAGGCAGTTGAGTTTGTGAAGAAAGGGCAGCAACTTTATACGACCTGAGCGTTTTGCGCCCCGCAGGCATCATCAGAGGAACTGCGAAAAGGTAAAGGGGCCGAAGCCCCTTTACTTTGCATTTGCCGTTGTAACCCGCTTACTTGCGATTCAGCTGACTGATATCGCGCACAGCGCCGCGATCTGCCGAGGTCGCCAATGCAGCATAAGCCATCAGGGCTTGAGACACCACGCGTTCGCGGTTCACCGGCTTCCAGGCCTTGTCACCACGAGCTTCCATCGCCACACGGCGCTGCTGCAGTTCAGCGTCGGAAACCGCCAGGTTGATGATACGGTTGGGGATGTCAATTTCGATGGTATCGCCGTTGTTCACCAACCCGATGTTGCCGCCTTCAGCGGCTTCCGGCGATGCGTGGCCAATGACAAGCCCCGACGAACCACCCGAGAAACGGCCATCGGTCAGCAAGGCCGACGATGCCCCCAGACCCTTCGACTTCAGGTAGGACGTCGGATAGAGCATTTCCTGCATGCCCGGACCACCCTTGGGGCCTTCGTAGCGAATGATGACCACATCACCCGCCTTGACCTCGTCGCCCAGAATGCCGGCAACGGCATCTTCCTGGCTTTCGTACACACGCGCCGTACCTGTGAACTTCAGAATGCTGTCGTCAACACCTGCGGTTTTAACAATGCAGCCATTGGGTGCCAGGTTACCGTACAGGACAGCCAGCCCACCGTCTTGCGAATAGGCATGTGCCTTGTCACGAATACACCCGCCTTCGCGGTCAAGGTCGAGGCTGTCGTAATAGCGGTTCTGGCTAAACGCGACCTGCGTTGGCACACCGCCCGGTGACGCACGGAAAAATTCGAGCACCTCGGGGTTTACGTCGGGCGATTTAATGTCCCAGTTCTTGATGGCATTGCCCAGCGTGCCGCTGTGAACGTTACCCGCTTCGGTATTCAGCAAGCCGGCACGGGCCAGTTCGGCCAGAATGCCCAGAATGCCGCCGGCACGATGAACATCTTCAATGTGATATTTTTCAGTAGCGGGCGCCACCTTTGACAGGCACGGCACACGACGCGAAATATGGTCAATGTCAGACATCGTGAAGTTGACGCCTGCCTCTTGCGCAGCGGCCAGCAAATGCAGCACCGTATTGGTTGACCCACCCATCGCCACATCAAGTGTCATGGCGTTTTCAAAGGCGTCAAACGTAGCGATACTGCGCGGCAACACCGACACATCGTCTTGCTCGTAGTAACGCTTGCACAATTCGACCACCAGTTTGCCGGCGTCTTCAAACAGGCCCTTGCGGCGCGCATGGGTAGCGACAATGGTGCCGTTACCCGGCAGCGACAAGCCCAGCGCTTCGGTAAGGCAGTTCATGGAATTGGCGGTAAACATGCCGGAGCAGGAGCCGCAGGTTGGGCAGGCACTGCGCTCGATTTCGGCCACATCGGCGTCTGAGACGCTGTCATCGGCCGCCTTGACCATGGCATCGACCAGGTCGAGCTTCATCATGATCTTTTTGCTGGTCGGGTCAATGATTTTGCCGGCTTCCATCGGACCACCCGAAACAAACACTACCGGAATGTTCAGGCGCATGGCCGCCATGAGCATGCCCGGGGTGATTTTGTCGCAGTTGGAAATACACACCATGGCATCAGCGCAGTGGGCATTGACCATGTATTCGACCGAATCAGCGATTAGTTCGCGCGACGGCAACGAATACAGCATGCCGCCGTGGCCCATGGCGATACCGTCGTCAACGGCAATGGTGTTGAACTCTTTGGCAACACCACCTGCCGCCTCGATCTGGCGGGCAACCAGTTGCCCCATGTCTTTCAGGTGCACGTGGCCAGGCACAAACTGGGTGAACGAGTTGACCACCGCGATGATGGGTTTTTCAAAATCGGCGTCTTTCATGCCGGTGGCGCGCCAAAGGGCACGGGCACCAGCCATATTGCGGCCGTGAGTCGAGGTACGTGAGCGATATTGCGGCATGTGTGTTCTCTGAAAAGGGTGCGATTCAACCCGTCAATGATACCAAGTCTGAACCCCTATGGTTGATACGGATCAAACCTGCTAATGTCTCCCCATGCCAAGATGACCATTCTGCAGGTCACACTGCATTTTTCAGCAGATCACACTGCCGCGCAGTGGGCCGTGTGTATCACTAACACCACCGGAGGCCGCATGTCTATTCCCGCCACAATGAACGCCATGGTGTATCACGGCCCAGGCCAGAAAGCCTGGGAAACTGTCGAAACACCCAAGGTATTACACCCAACCGACGCCATCATCCGTGTCACCAAAACCACCATTTGCGGCACCGACCTGCACATCCTCAAGGGTGATGTTCCGGCCGTTACCGATGGCCGCATCCTGGGCCATGAGGGTGTGGGTATTGTCGAAGAGGTCGGCAGCGCTGTCAGCAATTTCAAAAAAGGCGACCGCGTTTTGATTTCGTGCGTAACTTCGTGCGGAAAATGCGAATACTGCAAAACCCAAATGTATTCGCACTGTGAAGACGGCGGCTGGATTCTTGGTCACCTGATCAACGGCACCCAGGCCGAATACGTGCGCATTCCGCATGCCGACAACAGCCTGTACCCGATTCCGGCCGGGTCTGACGAAGAAGCGCTGGTCATGCTCAGCGACATTTTGCCGACCGGCTTTGAAATCGGTGTGCTTTACGGGGCCGTCAAACCGGGCGACACCGTCGCCATTGTGGGCGCTGGCCCGGTCGGCATGGCCGCGCTGCTGACAGCACAGTTCTATTCACCGGCCCGCCTGATCATGATCGACGTTGACGACGCCCGCCTTGACATGGCCCTGAAATTCGGTGCTACCGAAGTTATCAACAGCACAAAAACCAATGTCGAGGCCCGCATCAGCGAAACCACCAAAGACGGGGTCGATGTCGCCATTGAGGCCGTTGGCATTCCGCAAACCTTTGATGTGTGCCAGAACATCATTCGCCCGGGTGGACACCTGGCCAACGTGGGCGTTCACGGCACCAGCGTTGACCTTCAGCTTCAGAAGCTCTGGATCCGGAACGTTACCATTACCACCGGCCTGGTCAATACCAATACCACCCCGATGCTGCTGAAAAACGTTACTTCAGGCAAGTTGCAACCCGAAGGGCTGATCACGCACCGCTTCACGTTCAACGACTTCCCGAAGGCTTATGATGTGTTTGGCAATGCGGCCAAAGAAAAAGCCATGAAAGTCAT
>JBAYOZ010000034.1:0-13298 GCA_041677965.1 Pusillimonas sp. | reverse complement strand
GGCCAGTGCGTCGAACACGGCAGGCAAGGGCAAGGGTGTCGGTGCACCGCCCAGGGCGACATAGAAGTCACGAATCGGGTCAACCGGGGTGATACGCATTTTGCGGCCTTTCAGGTCGGCAGCCTTTTCTACGGCCGAGCGACTGAGGATCTGGCGCATGCCGGCCATACCAAACCCGATACCGACAACACCGGCCTTGGCGGGCAGGGCGTCAAGCAGCTTGGTAGCGGCAGGCGTTTGCAGCAATGCCCCGGCTTCATGCACGTCTTTGACCAGATAGGGGGCGAACAGGGCGCCAAAGTTGGGGTCGCGGTTGGTGATTTCGGCCACGGTCATGAAGGCCATGTCAAGGGCACCCGTTTGCAACTGTTGCAGCATTTGGGCTTCGTTACCCAGCTGGCCGGCAGGAAACAAGGTGACGGTGTGTTTGCCGCCACTTTCCTTTTTCAGTTCTTCGGCAAATTGCCCGGCCGATTGGGTCCAGATGTGCGGGGGTGGCGTGATGAGGCCCAGACGGAAGTCTTTGGCAACGGCGGGTGCTGCAATGGCACAGGCGCCGATGGCAGCGGCAATCAAGGACAGAAAACTGCGTTTTTTCATTATTGTCTCCTATGACCAGTCAGGTCAGGTTGAAAAAGGTTTTGGCGTTGTCAACCAGCAGCTTTTGACGCTGTTGCTGGTTGAAGGCCGGGGCGGTAGTGATCAGCGAACCGATCGGTTGTTCACCCAGCGGGTAGGGGTAATCTGATCCCATCATGACGCGGTCAATGCCCATGGCACCGACCAGAAGGTTAAGCGCATTATGGTCAAAAACAGCGGCATCAGTATAGAGCCTGCTGGCGTATTCTGACGGTGGACGCGGGCAGTCTTGACGGACGATGTCCCGGTGTTTCCAGGCATTGTCGACACGACCCAGGGTAAAGGCGAAGCTGCCGCCGCCATGGGCGAAGCAAATTTTCAGGCTTTCGGGAATGCGTTCAAGGGCACCGGACAAAATCAGTGACAACATGCCCAGCTGGGTTTCGGCAGGCATGGCCACCAGCCAGGGCAGCATCCATTTCTGCATGCGATCGGGGCCGCCCATCATGTCCCAGGGGTGAACAAAGACCGGAATGGATTCGTTGGCGCAATGGATCAGGAAATCGACCAGATCGGGGTGATCCAGGTCTTTGCTGCCGACATGGTTGCCGATCTGCACGCCAATACAGCCTGCGGCCTGTGCCCGCGAGGCTTCTTCGCAGGCCAGTTTCGTGTCTTGCAGGGGGACTTGCGACAAGGCTTTCAGGCGGTCAGGGTGTTTGGCGCAAAAGGCAACTGCCTCGTCGTTCATCTGGCGTGCCCAGTCGGCAGCCCTGGCCGGCTCCCAGGTGTACCCGAACATGACGGGTGTCGAGCACGTGATTTGCAGGTCAACGCCCTGGGCATCCATTTCGCTGATGCGGTAGTCAGGGTCCCAGAGGGCGCGATACACCGGGCGGAAGGCCTTGTCACCCAGCATAATGTGGCCGGACTCACCGTCATCGTTGACGCGCAGCCAGGGAGCCTGTTGGGCATCCATGGCAGACGCCGTGGCCTGACTGATCAGCGGAAAAAAATGCGAATGGATATCAATCATGCTGCAGCAGTTCCGGACAGATTGGGAAAGGCCTTGTTCAGTGTGGCGTGCCAGGATTTGTAGTCACGACCGGGGTGCACTTCCCCACAGCTGGGGCAAACGCGTTCGGCATCGCTGGTTTTGTAGAACTGGTCGTACACTGGCGGCAAATCTTTGACGATGTCGGTCAGTTGCATTTCGTAGCGACGCACCAGCGTGCCGCATTTGGCACAGCTCCATTGCAGGGCATCGGCCTCACCCTTGGGGCGAACACGCTCGATGACCAGACACAGGCTGCCTTCCTCGGGGCGTTGCGGTGAATGCGCCACATGAGGGGCCATCAGGAAGACATCGCCTTCTTTCAGGTGAATGCGTTCGTACTGGCCGCGATCCCAGATCAGCAACGACGCATTGCCCTTGAATTGATAGAAAAACTCTTCGACCGGATCATCGTGAAAGTCGGTGCGCTCGTTGGGGCCACCGACCACGGTGACCATGAAGTCGCTGTTCTTCCAGATTTGCTGGTTGCCGACAGGCGGCTTGAGCAAGTGGGCGTTATCGTCGAGCCAGCTTTTGAAGTTAAGCGGATAGCCGTATTTGAAGTTGATCATGGTGGTTATTCCTTGCCGGACAAAGGCTTGTACGCCGTGGCGCGAATTTCAATCAGCAGGTGCGGGTGGGGCAACTGATGCACGGCCACCGTGGTGCGGGTTGGGCCTGAATAGTCGAAAAATTCAGCCCACACTTCGTTGTACCCGCCGAAATCATTCATGTTGACCAGAAAGGCCTGGGCATCAACGACATCGGCCAGGGTGGCGCCGGCATGCGTAAGGATGTCTTCGATGTTTTTGATGACAGCACGGGTCTGGGCCCGGATGTCAAGATTGGTGACGCCCATCGGGTCGACTTCAACGCCTTCAAAAGTGTTGTCCGGACGGCGCGAGCTGGTGCCCGACACAAAAATGAAGTCGCCGGCGCGCTTGTAATGCGGGAAACGGCCCCGGGGCTTGGCTTTTTCGGCCAGAACAGCGGCGTGTGGTTCGCTCATGCCTGACTCCTTAACGGGTGAAGAACTCAACCGCACCCAGGCGGCTGATGTCGCACTTGACGTGCAGGCCAGGCGTCAGGGCCTGGGCGGCAGTGGCACCACCGGCCATAATCAGCGAGCCAGCGGGTAGCGACCGTTCACAACCGGCCAGCAGGCGTGCGGCCTGAACCACCGAGCGCATCGGGTTGCCCAGAATGGCACCGGTTGAACCGGCCACGACAAAGCGGCCGTCATAGGCGATGCTGACACCGGCATTGGTCAGGGCGTCGAACTGGCGTGACCATTGGCCCACAATCAGGCCTGCCGAAGAGCAGTTGTCGGCCACCACGTCTTCAAGGGTGAACTTGAAGTTTTCGTAGCGCGAGTCAATGATTTCCATGGCGGGTGCCACCGCTTCAATATAGTCCACGGCTTCCAGGGCAGTAATGGGGCCGTCGATGGTGCGGCGGGTCAGGAAGCAGACTTCGGGCTCGACGCGCGGATGAATGTACTGCGACAGGTCGATGGTGCTGCCTTCTTCTTGCAGCATGGGCTGGGTCAACCAGCCCCAGATCAGGTCGCTGACCCCCATCTGGACCATTTTGGCGCGGCTGGTAAAGCCCAGCTTGATGCCGCAAATCGTTTCGCCGCGATCGACACGGCGCTGGATCGACATGCGCTGGATGTCGTAGGCCTGTTCAATGGTGAACGAGCCCGGCGCAAACTGGGGGACGGCTTTGGCGTAGCGTGCCGCATCGTCAAGTGTGGCGGCGAAACCGTAAATATCGATACTCATGCATTGACCTCTTTGCCTTGCTGCTTGAGCATGTCAAGCGCAACGTCCACAATCATGTCTTCCTGGCCGCCTACCATGCGCCGGCGGCCCAGCTCGACCAGAATATCGAAGGCCGACAGGCCATACTTGGCGGCGGCAGCTTCTGAGTGGCGCAGGAAACTGGAGTACACACCGGCAAAGCCCAGCGCCAGGGTTTCGCGGTCAACACGTACCGGACGTTCTTGCAGGGGGCGGACCAGGTCTTCGGCTGCGTCGATCAGTTTGCGGATGTCGCAGCCGTGGTTCAGACCCAGCCGTTCAACAGCGGCAATGAACACTTCAAGTGGGGCATTGCCGGCACCGGCACCCATGCCGGTCAGGCTGGCGTCGATACGGTCGCAGCCGTTTTCCAGGGCCACGATACTGTTGGCCACACCCAGGCTAAGGTTGTGGTGGGCGTGCATGCCGGTTTCGGTTTCAGGCTTGAGCACTGCCTTGAAGGCTTTGAAGCGATCGGCGATGTCGTACATGTTCATGGCGCCGCCCGAGTCAACGATATAGACGCATTGCGCACCATAGCTTTCCATCAGTTTGGCTTGTTCGGCCAGTTTTTCCGGTGCGTTCATGTGGCTCATCATCAGGAAGCCGACGGCATTCATGCCCAGTTCGCGGGCATATTCGATGTGCTGCTTCGAAATATCGGCCTCGGTGCAGTGGGTGGCAACGCGCACCACGCGGGCGCCGGCATCGTAGGCGGCTTTAAGGTCGTGTACGGTGCCGATACCGGGCAGCAACAGGGTGGCCACCTTGGCATTTTTTACGGTGTCAGCCACGGCTTCGATCCATTCCAGATCGGTGTGGGCACCAAAGCCATAGTTGAAGCTGGAGCCTTGCAGGCCATCACCGTGGGCGACCTCGATGCTGTCAACGCCGGCCTCGTCAAGTGCCTTGGCAATGGCGCGGACGTGATCCAGGGAATACTGGTGCCGGATGGCGTGCATCCCGTCACGCAAGGTGACGTCGGATACATAGATTTTCTTTTTTGGGTCAAACATGTGGGTTCTCCGGATCAGGCTTAAACAGCGGCGTTGGCTTGCAGACCGAGCGCAACACGCTCGGCAGTGGCCATGCCGGCACTGGTCATGATGTCGAGATTGCCGGCGTACTTGGGCAGGTAGTGAGCGGCGCCTTCGACTTCCAGGAAAACGGACACTTTCAGGCCGCTGACCTTGCCGATGCCGGGGACGTTCAATGGACGGTCGGCGTCGAAGCGTTCGAACTGGGGGGCCTGCTTGAGCCGGTAGCCAGGTACATAGGCCGCCACTTCGGCGACGATGGCTTCGATGGAAGCGGTGATAGCTACCGGGTCGGCGTCGAGCCCGGTAAGGCAGTAGACCGTGTCGCGCATGACCAGCGGAGGTTCGGCCGGGTTGAGCACAATGATGGCCTTGCCTTTTTTGGCACCACCCACTTCGGCAATGGCGCGCGAGGTGGTTTCGGTGAACTCGTCGATGTTGGCGCGGGTGCCGGGGCCTGCCGATTTGCTGGCAATGGACGCCACGATTTCGGCATAGGTGACCGGAGCCACGCGTGAGACGGCGTGGACGATGGGGATGGTGGCCTGGCCACCACAGGTAACCATATTGATATTCGGGGCATCAAGGTGGTCGTTCATGTTGACCACAGGCACGACATAGGGGCCGATGGCGGCGGGTGTCAGGTCGACGATACGGATGCCGTGGGCACGCAGCACCCGGTCGTGTTCGATATGGGCACCGGCGCTGGTGGCATCGAAAACAATACGGATATCTTTGAAGACATCAAGTTTCATCAGCCCTTCCACCCCTTCGTGGGTGGTGGCTACGCCCATGCGGGCTGCGCGTTGCAGGCCTTCAGACGCCGGGTCAATGCCGACCATGGCCGCCATGCGCAGGTTTTTGCCATGACGAAGAATTTTGATCATCAGGTCGGTGCCAATATTGCCCGAACCGATGATGGCGACGGAGATAGGTTGGGTATCCGGATTCACGGGGTGACCTCTGTAAGAATGAGTGGGCGCAGGCCAGGGGCGTGCAGGTCGGGTGACGGCACGTTGCTTAAGTGTTGGAGAAAATGGCGCTGACACTGCCCAGGCCTTCGATGTGGGCAGTGAAGACGTCGCCGGGCTTGGCCGCAGCCATGGGGCCCAGGGCACCGGTCAGCACGACGTCACCGGCGCGCAGGGGTGAACCCAGACGCGTCATGGTGTTGGCCAGCCAGACGGCGGCATTCAGCGGGTTGCCCAGGCAGGCCGAGCCGGCGCCGACCGAGACCTGGTCACCGCGACATTCCATGACCATGCCGCAGCGGATCAGGTCAAGGTCGCGCAGCAGGACCGGGCGCGAACCCAGCACAAACAACCCCGACGAGGCGTTGTCGGCAACGGTGTCGACCAGACGGATATCCCAGTTGGCGATGCGGCTGCCGACGACTTCGATGGCGGGCAGGGCATAGGCAGTTGCCGAGATGATGTCGGCGACGGTGTTGATGGGGTGAGGCAGATCGCGTTCAAGAACGAGCGCGATCTCGGCTTCGGCTTTGGGCTGGTGGGTGCGGTTCCAGTCGATGGGCTCGCCATCGCCGATAGCCATGTCGGCGAACAGGGCACCGTAGTCGGGGGAATCAACCCCCAGCTGTTGCTGAACTGCTTTGGACGTAAGGCCGATCTTGCGGCCGACCAGCCGGCCACCGGCCTGCATGCGGCGTGCCGTCTGGTCTTCCTGGATGCGGTAGGCGATGTCGAGTGCCGGCGTGCCCGACGATTCGGCCAGTTGCGCGATGTCATCTCGCAGCGGTGCCGTGGTGGTGCCATCGTGTGAGGCTGTCCAGAGCCGGTTGGCCAATGCCTGAATTTGTGCTTGCATGTGTGAGTCTCGTAGTAGCCTGGGTTCGTAAGAGCGGGCTGTGCGGCGCTGGCCGCACTAGACCTTGATGCTGATATTGGTGGTTTCCGAATAAAAGTCCAGCGAGTAGCGGCCACCTTCGCGGCCAATGCCGGACAGTTTGCTACCGCCAAAGGGCGTGCGCAAGTCTCGGGAAAACCAGGTGTTGACCCATACGATGCCGACATGAAAGCGCGGGCTCAGGCGATGGGTGCGTGACAGGTTGGAGGTCCAGAGTGCTGCGGCCAGCCCGTAATCGCTGTCGTTGACGCGGCGCACGACTTCTTCTTCGGTATCAAACGGGGCAATGTGGCATACCGGGCCGAAAACTTCTTCGCGCATGCAGCGGGCGGTGTCGGGCAGGCCAGTCCAGATGGTGGGCAAGACATATGCACCGTTGTCGCGCTCGTCGTTAAAGACCGGGATTTTCCCGCCGGTGACCACATTGGCGCCTTCTTGTACGGCCAGGTCAAAGTACGACACGACCTTGTCGCGGTGACCGCGTGAAATGAGCGAACCCATGAAAACGTCTTCGTCGTCGGGCCAGCCGATTTTCAGGGCTTCGGTCCTGGCTTTCAGGGCCTGGACAAAGCGGTCAAAGATCGGGCGTTCGACATATACACGTTCGGAGCACAGGCAGACCTGGCCGGCGTTGGTGAAGCTGGAGCGGATGATGCCGTCGACAGCGGCGTCGAAGTCGGCGTCGGCAAACACGACGGCGGCGTTTTTGCCGCCCAGTTCGAAGGACACTTCTTTTACACCATCGGCGACGGCTTTCATGATGGCCGAACCCGTGCGTGATTCACCGGTAAAGGTGACGGCATCAACGCCGGCATGGGTGGTCAGGGCCTCGCCGGCAGAGCCGGGGCCAAAGCCGTGCACGACGTTGAAAACGCCATCGGGTACCCCGGCTTCATGAAACACCTCGGCAATGAGGGTGGCGCTGGACGGCGTTTCTTCCGACGGTTTGCAGATCAGGGTGTTGCCGCAGATAAGGATGGGGGCTGCTTTCCAGGTCAGGGACAGGATGGGCAGATTCCAGGGTGAAATGCTGGCTACGACCCCTAGCGGCTTGCGTGTGGTGTAGTTGATCAGCTGGGTGCCGTCGGCCAGGCGGGTTTCAAAAAAATCACCGTGAGCCTGTTTGCCCAGGTCGGCGAAGGTGCGAAAGTTATGAATGCCGCGATAGACATCCAGTTTGCGGGCCTGGTTCATGGGGCGGCCGGTGTCAGCCACTTCGGCCGCCAGGAAATCATCGAACCGGCGCTCGATCAGGTCAGCGACCTTGTGCAGGTAGCGGGCGCGGTCTTCGACGTGGGTTTGGCCCCATTCGCCTTCGAGCGCGCGGCGAGCACCCAAAACAGCTTCATTGACAAGGGCCGCATCGGCTTCATGAACGTCAGACAGAACATGGCCGTCAACGGGACAGATGTTTTGGAACGTCTTGCCGGTTTCAACGAAACGGCCATTGACGTAGTTCCGCGTTTGACGCAACGATGCGGGCAGTTCGAATTTTGCCAAGATGCTCTCCAGAATGTGTTTCTTGCAAAGAAAGACAGATTCTGTTCACTTTAATCAAATGAAATCGTGTTGGCTAATGAAATATGGCAGTTTTTGTATAAACAACAGGAATACCTGAGAGTGTGGCTGAGGCACTTAAAAAGGATTGCGCCGCTATCGAAGGGCGGGTGGGCTGGTGCTAGAACGTTTCGGTGCCGGCGTCAGCGTCGTGCAGTGCCATGATGAGGCGCTGGGTGGCCGGGCTTACGTTACGCCCTTTTGCCAGGGTGTAGCCTACGGTACCGAATGGCAGCTGGCGCCCCAGAGGAAGAACGCTGAGCAGGCCCAGATGTACGAATTTCCTGGCAACATTGAACGGCATCAAGGCAATCATGCGCGAGTCAATCAACAGCCCCAGGTTGGTCATGATGGATACAGATTCAATGATGCGGGTGGGCTTGGGGATGCCCAGCGCATCGAAAAAATGCATGGCGGCGTGACGGGCTTCAGACTGGGATGTGGGCAGGATCCAGTCCATTGTGGCCAGTTGTGACAGGTTGACTGCACCGGTGGTAGCCAGCGGGTGGCGCCGCCCCACCACGGCGCATAACGTTTCGGTGTGCAGTGTCACATGACGCAGTGCGGGCGACGGGTCTTGTGTCGGTATGAGCCCGACGACAATGTCCAGTTCACCGTCTGTCAGTTCAGCAAACATTTTTTCGTTGACCCCTACCCGGACCTCGACCACCACGTTGGGGGCCAGTTCGCGCAGGCGGATCAGGGCCCGTGGCAGCAGGTCGGCGGCAGCGGTCAGCAAGGTGCCCACCAGTACCTTGCCTGAAATGCCGGCGTTCCAGGAATTGAGGTCGTCGGCCAGAAACCGCAGGTCGGCCAGCAGGGCCTGGGCATGGTTGTGCAGCATAAGGCCAAAATCGGTGGGCTGTACCCCCCGGCGACCGCGCACCAGCAGCGGCTGACCGAAGTGCTCTTCGAGTTCCTGGATGGACTTGCTGATGGCGGGCTGCGTCATGTGCAGTTCGCGCGAGGCCGCCAGCAATGAACCGCACGCCAGAACACGCTCAAAGATGGCCAGTTGTTGCAGTTTGAGTCGCCGCGCCAGCGACAGCTTCGAGAATTCCATGGGTGTTTGCGGGCCGGGGTTGATCCATCGGGTAGCATAACCCGGCCCTGAGTGATCCGGGAGGCCAGGCTGCCCCAGGAAACCCGGTTGTCAAGCAAGGTTAACGTGCGTCGGGCACGCGACGGGTTTTCATGAAGTCTTCGAAGGATTCGCCGCGCATGATGGCGTAGACCTCGAGATTGGTTTTGCGAGCGACGCGGGCGAACTTTTCAAGGACGAAAAAATTGACGCCGTGCTTGACCAGGCCCAGCCAGTCTTCTTTTCGTACCAGTTCTTTTTCTGTGTCGTTCAGGCCGGCTTCGGTCATGACGGCTTCAGGGTCGGCCAGATAGCGTTCACGCCAGTCAGCCCGGATCATGTTCCAGAAGAAGCGGTTGGCGTTAAGTGTGCGGTTGCAGGTTCGGATGTCGAAAGCGTAGGTGCCTTCGATGGTTTCAATGCCGTTCAGTTGCGGATTCATGTGGGGCTCCTTACGCAGTGGTGGCGGCCGTGGCGGTGGTTGCCGGTTCGGCGACATCGTCACCTTCAAACAAGACGACCGTCATGGCGGTGGTGGTGGCCAGGTAGTAGTTCTGGTGAACCTTGCGGATGGTGTCGGGCATGGCACCGCGCATGGCCAGCCACATGATTTGCTCTACGCTTTCAGCACCGCCCAGACGTACATAGTCGGCATGGGTCATTTCCATGAGTTTTTCGGGGTTGTGCTGCAGTAGTTCAAGGAACTCGAGATCCCAGGCTTCATTGTTGAAGCCGGTGCGTTCACCGTGAATCTGGTGCGACAGCCCGCCGGTACCGACGACCACAACGTTGAGGTCTTTGGGGTATGACTCAATGGCCCGGCGCAAGGCCTTGCCCAGTTTGTAGCACCGACGCGGGGTAGGCAGCGGGTACTGCAGGACATTGACGGTGATGGGCACAACGCTACCGGGCCAGTCGGGCTCGTGATCCCAGAGCAGGGGCAGGGGTGAGGCGCAGCCGTGATCGATGGGCTTGTTCTGGAAGATGGTCAGGTCGAATTCGTCGTTGACAAGCGATTCGGCAATGTGGGCCTGGAAATCGACATCGCCCTTGATATGCGGCAGGTTGCGCAGGCCTGCCCCTTCGTCGGCAATCGGGAAGCGTTCGCCGACACCCAGCGCAAAGGTCGGATAGAGGTCAAAGAAAAAGGTGGTGGCGTGGTCGTTGTAAATGAAGACCAGAACATCGGCTTTTTTGTCTTTGAGCCATTGGGCGACGGGTTTGTAGCCATCGAACAGGGGTTTCCAGGCCGGGTCTTCCTGGCGGCCGCGGTCGTAAGCCAGGGCGATGGTGGGAACGTGTGAGGTGCCGATGCAGCCAATGATTTTAGCCATGCGAGTTCCTGATGACGAAGATTCAGACGGGATGCCGCCCTGGAGGTGCCTGTTGCGCCGTGGTGACGCGGCAGTACGGGTGGTCTGGTGCGGCTATGCGAGGATGAATTCTAATTTTGGGATCCATAAAAAGCAAATAATTTATAAAAAATAGGTGATTTATCTATTTTTGGATCCCAAATTGGATTCCATATAATTCATTTTTGATCTTCCAGTTCTGGGGCAAGCAACCTATGAGTCAGCAAACACCGGTGGTGGTTCAACTGCGAGAAATGATTCTGGCTGGGGCACTGGCGCCTGGCGAACGGGTGACCGAAGCCGAGCTGGCAGCGCGCCTGGGCGTATCACGCACGCCCGTGCGCCAGGCGTTGCCGGCGCTGGCCCAGGAAGGGTTGCTGGTTTCGGCAGGCAAGCGTGGCTATTCCGTGCGGGCGTTCACGGCCCAGCACAGTATCGAGGCTCTGCGTCTGCGTGCGGTACTTGAAGGGTTCGCTGCACGTCAGGTGGCCGACAGGCGCCCTTCGCCAGCCTTATTGTCTGCCCTGAAAGCCTGTCTGGCCGAGGGCGACGCGCTGTTCGCCAATCGGCAACTGCGCGATGATGATGAGCTGCGCTATGCCGAAATGAACGCGCGTTTTCATGCACTTATTCTGGAAGCGGCCCAAATGCCGCTGCTGGAAAGTTTGACGGAGCGCTGCAACCTCGTGCCCTTCACCGCACCCTTGAGCATTGCATTTTCAAACACCAACAAACAGCGCATGTTTGACTTTCTGTTTTATGCCCACCGTCAGCATCATTCGATTGTGCAGGCCATCGAGGCCGGGCAGGGCGATCGTGCCGAATTCCTGTTCCGCGAGCATGCGTATACGCAAGAGCAAAGTCAGACGCTCGGCCCTGACCAGGGGGCTGTACAGATGATGCCGAGTGAAGCCGGTGCGCGCGCGTCGCAGGCCTGATGCCGGATCGGGTTATCTGCTGATTGATGAGGGATGAGGTGGCGTCATCCCCATTTTTTTAATCTATAAATGTTATGTTATAACGTTGCATTTTGACGGGAGTCATTCATGCAATGGAATCATCCGGCGCCGCTTGCGCTGGCCCTTCTTGGGGTTTTTGGGGCGCCGGTCGCGGCACAGACAATTCAGGAACCGGCAGCGGTACAAACCCTGGCACCGGTCGTGATTACCGCCAGCCCGCTACGTCAGGCGACGGACAGCGTGACCGTTCCGGTGGAAATCGTTGACGGAACTGCCTTGTTGATGAGTAACCAGACCAGCCTGGGCGTTGCGCTTGAAGGGGTGCCGGGTGTTCAGGCGGATACGTTCGGGTCGGGCGCCAGCCGGCCGGTGATACGCGGCCAGACCCTGCCACGGGTGCAGGTGCTGACCGACGGCCTGGCCACATTTGACGCTTCGGGCGTGTCGCCCGACCACGCGATTGTGGCTGACCCCATGCTGGCCGAGCGTATCGAGGTGATTCGTGGGCCGGGGGCGTTGCTGTACAGCCCTGGTGCTATCGGTGGTGTGGTCAATGTCATTGATGGCCGCATCCCGGACGCAGTGCCGGAAAACGGGGTGGCGGGCCATGTTGACCTGCGCGGCGCCACGGGCCTGAAAGAGCGTGCCGGGGCGTTTTCAGTGACCGCAGGCGAAGGGCCGATCGCCGTGCGCGTGCAAGGGCTGAAGCGTCGCACGGGAGACTATCGTGTGCCGGACTGGAGCACCGACCGTCTGGCCGGCACGGACCAGGATACGGAAAGTGGCAGTGTCGGATTGTCGTGGATTCATGACAACGGTTTTACCGGGATTGCGATTTCGCGCACGCGCAGCCAGTACGGCATTCCCGGTCATAGTCATGAATATGATGAATGTCACCCGCATGGCAGCCAGTTGCACTGTGGCAGTCATGACCCTGCCCATGCCGCGCATGACCACGAACATGATCATGGCGGCCCGGACGAGCCGCCCCGTGTCCACCTGAAGTCAAACCGTATTGATTTGCGGGGTGAGTACCGCAAACCATTTTCGGGCGTGTCGCGCATCAGTTGGGGGGCCGGGTTTGCAGACTATCGCCACGATGAGCGAGCCCACGGCGAGGTGGCCAGCACGTTCAAGAACCGCGGCCGTGACCTGCGTTTTGAAATCGGCCATGAGCCGGTTGCCGGTTGGGAAGGGGCGGTATCGGTGCAGGTGGCCGAGTCTGATTTCCGTACGGCAGGGCCCGAACGATTCATGCCGTCAGCGATCACACGCACCCAGGGGTTGGGCCTGTTTGAAGCCTATGACTGGAATAACTGGCGTTTCGAGCTGGGGGCCCGCTATGACCGTCAGCGCATTGACGTTGACAGCCGCGCCCAGGACTACCGTGGCGGTGCCGTGTCGTTCTCGGCCGCAGCCTTGTGGAAGTTCGCTCCGGGTTACCAGGCCTCATTGGCATTGACCCGTGCCCAGCGCATGCCTACCACCCAGGAGCTGTACTCGCGAGGAGTGCATCTGGCTTCAAATACCTACGAAATCGGTGATGCCGGACTGGGCAAGGAAACCGCCAAAGGAATCGACCTGGGCCTGCGTAAAACCGAGGGTGACCTGACCTTTGCATTAAACCTGTTCTATAACCAGGTCGATAACTACATTTATGCCCGTACGCTGGACCGCTACGAGGCCTTCCAGCTGATTCGCTATACGCAACAGGATGCGCGTTTCATCGGCCTGGAGGGCTCGGTTGATTACCGCATCAACCGCACGTTTACCGTCGGCATCTTTGGTGACCTGGTGCGTGGTCGCCTGCGTGGCGGTGATGATCTGGCTCGCATGCCGGCATCCCGACTGGGTGGCCGCGTTGCTGCCAAATGGGGTCAGTTCACTGCCGATGCCACACTGTATCGCGTGTTCCGTCAAACCCGGGTGGCGTCGGGCGAGCGCGATACATCGGGCTACACCATGCTGAATCTGGGTTTGTCGTACGATATGGCCGCTGGCCCGTCTGATC
>JBAYOZ010000033.1:0-13391 GCA_041677965.1 Pusillimonas sp. | reverse complement strand
CTAATGAAATCACAAAAAAATTAATATAAACAAAAGCTTGTTGAGCTTATTGAAAGTTGTTTGAAGATTTTTGTGTTCTTTTCAATTGAAGTTGTTGAAGACGGGTTGTTGCAGCGCCAAAACTAAGGGTTAACACTTGGTTTTTCGTGCCTAAAACAAATTTATGTTGTTTGTTGGCAACGCATGACCCGAAATAAAACGTGTTTTTGTCGATCATGATGGCAAGGATCGCGGAATTTTGATGCAATAGACCCAACTTCCGATCACGGGGTTAAACAAGGCGGCTAAACCAAACAGGATTCGGCCCCACTTACTCAAATCTACGGAGAATTCACAAATGAAAAAGAGTCTGCTTACAGCCGCGCTGGTCGCTGGCTTTGCTGCTACAGGCGCTCAGGCTGAAACATCGGTAACGCTATACGGTATTGTCGATGGTGGCGTTCAGTTCCAAAAATTCAAAGGTACTGATGCTGCAGGTAATTCTGTCAGCCGTGACTACGTTGGCGCTGCCAGCGGTGTTAATTCGGGTAACCGTTGGGGCCTGAAGGGTTCTGAAGATCTGGGTAACGGCCTGAAGGCTGTTTTTACTCTTGAAAGCGGCTTTAACATCGGTACAGGCCAATCCGAGCAAGGTGGTCGTCTGTTCGGTCGCCAGGCTACAGTTGGTCTGCAATCTGACTCATGGGGTCTGATCGAAATCGGTCGTCAAACCAACATAGCTAGCAAGTACTTCGCTGGTGTGGCAACTCCTTTCGGTACAGACTTCGGTCAAGCCGCTGTCGGTTCCGCTTTCAGCGCCGCTGGCGCTCAGCGTTACGACAACATGGCTATGTACCAAACGCCTAAATTCGCCGGATTCCAGTTTGGCGTCGGTTACTCGTTCAACGCTAACGGTCCTCAGTCGGCTGACAACGCTAACGGCGACAACCCCAATACACGTGCCTGGACAACAGGTTTGCGCTACGGTAATGGTCCCCTTGAAGCTGCTCTGACATACGACAGCCTCAAAGACAACGATATTAACGGTGGCGTTCGTGCAAGCGCATGGGCCTTGGCTCTGTCGTACGATTTTGAAGTCGTCAAGCTTCATGCTGCTGGTGGTCAAACGCGTAATGGCTGGTTCTCCGCCAATTCGAACCTGAACAATTCCGGCGCCCTTGGTGGTGTTGGTCCTCGCATCGCTACTAACAGCTTCAACGACAACCTGAAAGTCAACTCGTACACTCTTGGTCTGAGCGCGCCTATCGGTACAAGCAGCAAGATCATGGCGAGCTGGATGATGGCTGACCCCAGCAACGGTGGTGTTAATAACTGGGGCAACGACAAGCAAAACGTTTACAGCGTCGGTTACACGTACAGCCTGTCCAAGCGCACCAACGTGTACGCTCTGGCTTCGTACGCCAACGGCGTTAACTTCCAGGACGACGTAAAAGCTACTCAGGTTGTGGCTGGTGTTCGTCACCGCTTCTAATCTTGTCTGACAAGATTTAAAGCCGGCAAAAGCCACCTTCGGGTGGCTTTTGTTTTTTTGCTGCATTGCGGGAAGATTTGTATCAGGCGCGGGTTAACCCGAAAAATCGCAGGCTCAAAATGATACAATCCAAAAGTTTACTTAACGACTAGGCGCATGGCATGAACCTGCAAGAATATTTCCCCGTTCTGCTCTTCATCATTGTGGCAACGGCCATTGGGTGTGCATTGCTCGTGGTGGGTCGGGTTCTGGGCCCTCATCGCCCCGACGCCGAAAAATTGTCGGCCTACGAATGCGGTTTCGAAGCATTCGACGATTCGCGCATGAAGTTCGACGTGCGCTATTACCTGGTCGCCATTCTCTTCATCTTGTTCGACCTCGAAATCGCTTTCCTGTTCCCGTGGGCCATTGCAAACGGCACGGTGGGGCTGGTGGGCTTCTGGACGGTCATGGTGTTTCTTGCCGTGCTTACCGTCGGCTTTCTCTACGAGTGGAAAAAGGGCGCGCTCGACTGGGAATAACCGGTTGCTGGGGGCGGCGTTCTGTGCTGGCCCGATGTACGCGTCGTCGTGGGTCTGTGTTTTGGGCCTGCAGTGTTCTCTCTATTGGTAATTAGGCAAAATCATGGCAATTGACGGCATTCTCAAAGAAGGCTTTATCACGACCAGTGCAGACAAGTTCCTGAACTGGGCCAAAACCGGGTCGATGTGGCCCATGACCTTCGGTCTGGCCTGTTGTGCGGTCGAAATGATGCATGCCGGCGCGGCGCGTTACGACCTTGACCAGTTCGGCATTATTTTTCGTCCCAGTCCCCGTCAGTCAGACCTCATGATTGTTGCGGGTACCTTGTGCAATAAAATGGCGCCGGCGCTGCGCAAGGTCTACGATCAGATGCCCGAGCCTCGTTGGGTGGTTTCCATGGGTTCTTGTGCCAATGGCGGTGGCTACTATCACTATTCATATTCGGTAGTGCGTGGCTGTGATCGCATCGTTCCGGTCGACGTCTACGTGCCGGGTTGCCCCCCCACGGCTGAAGCACTGGTTTACGGTTTGCTGCAAATGCAGAACAAAATCCGTCTTACCAACACCATCGCCCGTTAAACGGCCTGCCGCTTTCATTACCGTATAAAGATCTCATCATGACCCGGCTTGAAACGCTTGAAAACAATCTGCGGGCACAGTTCGGTGCCAGCTGTACGCTTACCGGTGCCTTCGGCGAACTGACGCTTGAAGTGCCCGCCGATCAATGGGTTGATGTCTGCAAAACCTTGCGTGACCAGTCGGGTTTGCTGTTTGAGTCCTGCATTGATTTGTGTGGTGTTGATTACTCCACCTATGGCGAACCGGCCTTTATGGTGCCGGCACCAAAGTTTCCGCATCGCTTTGCGGTAGTGCTGCACCTGATGTCTGTTACCAAAAACTGGCGTTTGCGTGTGCGTACCTGGGTGCCCAACGACGAGTTTCCGGTTGTGGCGTCATTGGTCAACGTGTGGCCCAGCGTCAACTGGTTCGAGCGCGAGGCCTTTGACCTGTTTGGTATTGTCTTTGAAGGTCACCCCGACCTGCGTCGCATCCTTACCGACTATGGCTTTATCGGCCACCCTTTCCGCAAAGATTTCCCGTTGTCGGGTAACGTCGAAATGCGCTACGACACAGAACAAAAGCGGGTGGTGTATCAGCCGGTTTCCATCGAGCCGCGCGAAATTACCCCGCGCATCATTCGTGAAGAAGGCTACGGAGTAGAGCGTTAATATGGCCGAAATCAAAAATTACACCCTGAACTTTGGCCCTCAGCACCCGGCTGCCCACGGGGTACTGCGCCTGGTGCTGGAGCTTGACGGCGAGGTCATTCAGCGGGCTGACCCGCATATCGGGTTGTTGCACCGCGCCACTGAAAAGCTTGCCGAGCACAAAACGTTCATCCAGGCGCTGCCCTACATGGACCGCCTTGATTACGTGTCCATGATGTGCAACGAGCACGCCTATGTCATGGCCATCGAAAAGCTGGCGGGTATTGAAGTGCCGTTGCGTGCCCAGTACATCCGTGTCATGTTCGACGAGATCACCCGTATTCTCAATCACCTGATGTCAATCGGCTCACACGGCCTTGACGTCGGTGCCATGGCGGTATTCCTGTATGCCTTCCGCGAGCGCGAAGACCTGATGGATTGCTATGAAGCGGTCTCGGGTGCGCGCATGCACGCAGCGTACTACCGTCCGGGTGGCGTTTATCGCGATTTGCCCGATGTCATGCCGCAGTATGGCGAGACCAGTAAATACCGCAGTGCCAAAGAGTTCAAGGCCATGAACGAAGCCCGTTCTGGCTCATTGCTCGATTTCATCGAAGACTTTACCAACCGTTTCCCGGCGTGCATCGATGAATACGAAACCCTGCTGACCGATAACCGTATCTGGAAGCAGCGTCTGGTGGGGGTTGGTGTGGTCGACCCCGAACGCGCCAAGGCCTTGGGTTTTACTGGCCCCATGCTGCGTGGCTCTGGCATCGCCTGGGATTTACGCCGTATGCAGCCCTATGAGGTCTACGACCGCCTTGAATTTGACATTCCGGTCGGCACCAATGGCGACAGCTACGACCGTTATCTGGTGCGCGTAGCCGAAATGCGTGAAAGTAACCGCATCATTCGCCAATGTGTTGAATGGTTGCGCAATAACCCGGGTCCGGTCATTTCCGAAAACACCAAGGTTTCCCCGCCTTCGCGTGAAGGCATGAAAACCGACATGGAAGACCTGATTCACCACTTCAAGCTGTTTACTGAAGGCATGCACGTACCGCGTGGTGAAGTGTATGCGGGCATCGAGCACCCCAAGGGCGAATTCGGTATTTATATGGTGGCCGATGGTGCCAACAAGCCGTATCGCCTGAAAATCCGTGCGCCCGGGTTTGTGCACTTGCAGGCACTCGACGAAATGTCGCGTGGGCACATGATTGCCGACGCCGTAACCATTATCGGGACACTGGACATCGTGTTCGGTGAAATCGACCGCTAGCCGGCGCCCAATCAAGGTAAATACCGGGTTCAAATTATGCTGCTTTCCGAAAAAGCCTATCAAAAGATTGACCGGGAACTCGCCAAGTTCCCCGCCGACCAAAGGCAATCGGCCATTATGGCCGCCCTGACCATTGCGCAAGACGAAGCCGGCTGGGTTTCGCCGCAGGTTATTGAAGATGTTGCCAATTACATTGGCGTGGCCCCTATTGCGGTTCAAGAGGTTGCCACGTTCTACAACATGTACAGCACCAGGCCTGTCGGTCGTTTCAAGCTTTCGGTCTGTACCAACTTGCCCTGCGCGTTGCGCGACGGGGTCGGGGCTGCCGAACACATCAAAAAGACGCTGGGCATCGGGTTTCACGAAACCACGCCAGACGGCATGTTCACCCTGCTCGAGGGCGAGTGCATGGGCGCGTGCGGTGATTCGCCGGTCATGCTGGTTAATGACAAGCACATGTGCGTACGGATGGCGCCAGAAAAAATCGATGCCATGATCAACGAACTCAAGAAACAAGGGGGTGCAGCATGAGCACCGCCGATATTCTCAAGCAATTCTCCGAAGGCCTCGCCATAGCACCCGGCAATGACTTGTCGCGTAGCATGATTTTTCACGGGCGTCATATCAGCCCGCAAATCGTGGCCGACCTCGACGGTACCAACTGGCGCCTTGACGATTACGTCAAGCGAGGTGGTTACGAGGCCTTGCGCAAGGTGCTGACCTCGGGCATGAAGCCCGAAGATGTCATTGCCGAAGTCAAGTCTTCCGGCTTGCGTGGTCGTGGCGGCGCGGGTTTCCCGACCGGCCTCAAATGGAGCTTCATGCCCCGCAATTTGCCAGGCCAGAAGTACCTGGTGTGTAACTCAGACGAAGGCGAGCCGGGTACATTCAAAGACCGTGACATCCTGCGTTTCAACCCGCATATTGTTATCGAGGGTATGGCCATTGCGGCCTACGCCATGGGTATCAGCGTGGGCTACAACTATATTCACGGCGAAATCTTCGAAATCTACGAACGTTTTGAAGAAGCGCTTGAAGAAGCGCGCAAGGCTGGTTTGCTGGGTGACAATATCCTGGGTTCCGGCTTCAACTTCCAGTTGCACGCTTTCCACGGTTTTGGCGCCTACATTTGCGGTGAAGAAACTGCCTTGCTCGAATCGCTCGAAGGGAAAAAAGGCCAGCCACGCTTCAAGCCGCCGTTTCCGGCCAGCTACGGTTTGTACGGAAAGCCAACCACCATCAACAACACCGAAACATTTGCCGCGGTGCCCTGGATCATCCGCAACAGTGGTCAGGCCTACCTTGAAACCGGCATTCCCAACAACGGCGGTACCAAGCTGTTTTCGGTGTCGGGCGATGTCGAGTTGCCGGGCAACTACGAAGTCCCCATGGGTACACCGTTTTCCAAACTGCTCGAACTGGCTGGTGGCGTTAAAGGTGGTCGCAAGCTGAAGGCCGTCATTCCCGGTGGCTCCAGTGCGCCGGTCGTGCCCGGCGACATCATGATGCAGACCACCATGGACTACGACAGCATTGCCAAAGCCGGGTCGATGCTGGGCTCGGGGGCGGTCATCGTCATGGATGAAACCCGCTGCATGGTCAAATCGTTGCTGCGCCTGTCGTACTTCTATTATGAAGAAAGCTGTGGGCAGTGCACGCCGTGTCGCGAGGGTACGGGCTGGTTGTATCGCATTATTGAACGCATTGAAAACGGACAGGGTCGCCCTGATGACCTTGACGTGCTTGATTCGGTGGCTGCCAACATCATGGGGCGCACCATTTGTGCCTTGGGCGATGCGGCTGCCATGCCGGTTCGCAGTTTTGTTAAGCACTTCCGCGACGAGTTCGCACATCACATCCAGCATAAAAGCTGTGTGGTGCCCAAATATTTGTAGGGTCAGGATACGCTAATGGTTGAACTCACCATCGACGGCAAACAAGTCGAAGTCCCCGAAGGCAGCATGGTCATGCATGCGGCCAACAAGCTGGGGCTGTATGTGCCGCACTTTTGCTATCACAAGAAACTCTCCATCGCGGCGAACTGTCGCATGTGCCTGGTTGACGTCGAAAAGGCGCCCAAGCCCATGCCGGCCTGCGCCACGCCCGTAACCAATGGCATGGTCGTGCACACTTGCTCTGAAAAAGCAGTGTCTGCACAGAAAAGCGTCATGGAGTTCCTGCTGATCAATCACCCGCTTGACTGCCCCATCTGCGATCAGGGCGGCGAGTGCCAGTTGCAAGACCTGGCGGTGGGGTACGGTGGCACAGGCTCTCGTTACCAGGAAGAAAAGCGCGTCGTGTTCCATAAAGAAATGGGCCCGCTTATTTCCGCCGAAGAAATGCCGCGCTGCATTCACTGCACGCGCTGTGTGCGTTTCGGTCAGGAAGTCGCCGGTGTCATGGAACTGGGCATGCTTAACCGTGGCGAACACTCCGAAATCACCACGTTTGTCGGGCGTGCTGTCGAGTCCGAACTCTCGGGCAACATGATTGACATCTGCCCGGTCGGGGCACTGACGTCCAAGCCGTTTCGCTACACCGCCCGCACCTGGGAACTGGCACGTCGCCGTTCGGTCAGCCCGCACGACAGTGTCGGCGCCAATATCGTGGTTCAGGTCAAGGGCGACCGCGTCATGCGCGTCGTGCCTTTCGAAAATGACGAGGTCAACGAGTGCTGGATCTCTGACCGCGACCGCTTTGCCTATACGGGTCTGAATACCTCAGACCGTCTGTCACACCCCATGGTGAAAGACGCCAGCGGTCAATGGAACGAAGTCACCTGGGGTGATGCGCTGCAGGCCGTCGTCAAAGGCCTGCGCAAGGTGCGCGACGAGCGCGGTGCCGAGCAAATCGGCGCATTGGGCAGTGCCCTGGCAACAACTGAAGAATTGTCTCTGCTGGCCCAACTGACACGCGCACTTGGTTCTGAAAACATTGACTTTCGTTTGCGTACCACCGATGCAGGTTTCGGTGCAGCCATTGCCGGTACGCCCTGGCTGGGCATGCCCATTGCCGAACTCGACAATGTCGATCGCGTGCTGGTCATCGGGTCGTTCTTGCGCAAAGATCATCCGTTGTTCGCACAGCGCTTGCGTCAGGCGGCCAAGCGCGGTACGCAAGTGTCATTCATCAGTGCAGCGCACGATGATCCGCTGTTCCCGGTTGAGGGCACGCTGGCCACAACGCCGTCATTAATGCCCAATGCGGTTGCCGAAGTGGCAGTTGCGCTGGCACAGGCCAAGGGTCAGGCAGTCCCGGCTGCTTTTGCACAGGTTCAGGTCTCCGACGAGGCCCGTCGCATTGCCGAAAGCCTGGCCAGCGGCGAAAACGTAGCGGTGCTTGTGGGCAACGCAGCGGCCGAGTCGCCGCTTGCATCACGGGTTGCCGCCAACGCGCAAGAAGTGGCTGCGCTGGCTTCGGGCAAACTGGGCTTTCTTGTTTCCGGTGGCAACACCGTGGGTGGTCATCTTGCCGGTGCCGTCCCTAAGGGCAATGGCTTGTCTGCGGTACAAATGCTTGAGCAAGGGCTCAAGGCGTACATTGTGCTGCATGCCGAACCACTGTTTGATGCCGACAATGGTCAGCAGGCAGTACAGGCCTTGAAGGCTGCCGATTTCGCGGTGGCCCTGACGCCGTACGCGTCAGCCGCCCAAGACTGGGCCACTGTCATGCTGCCTGTTGCCCCGTACACAGAAACCTCCGGCACGTTCGTCAACGCCGAAGGCCGTGCACAAAGTTTCCGTGGCACCGTCAGCCCCTTGGGCGAGTCGCGCCCGGCCTGGAAAGTGTTGCGCGTTATGGGCAACCTTTTCGATCTGCCCGGGTTCGATGACGAAACCTCTGAATCAGTACGCGATACGGCGCTGGCGGGTAATGTGCTGGATCGCCTGTCCAATAACGTGGTTGCGGCTCCCGGCCTGTCGGCCCCGGTATCGGGCCTCGAGCGTGTCGCCGACATGCCCATTTACCGTTCCGACGCCATTGTGCGTCGTGCCGAACCCCTGCAGGCTGCACCGGCCTCACAGCCTCCGGTCTTGCGGGCTCATTCGGCAACCCTGGCGTCGCTGGGCCTTGCTGCAGGCGATTCTGCCCGCGTCGCGTCAGCGGCTGGTCAGGTGGTGCTTGCGGTTCAGGTCGATGACGGTGTCGCCCAGGGTGCAGTGCGCGTGGCTGCCGGTTTCCCGCAAACCCTGGCCCTCGGTAGTGCCTTTGGCCAAGTCACTGTGGAGCGTGTCTAAATGGAATGGCTATCTATGCTTGAAGCGTTCGGAACCGGGCTTATTGGCCCGACCGCCTGGTATGTGGTCTGGACGCTGGTGAAGATCATCATTATTGCCGTACCCGTTATCTTGTGCGTGGCGTACCTTACCTACTGGGAACGCAAGATGATCGGCGCGATGCACGTGCGTCTTGGCCCGACCAAAGTGGGTTATCGGGGTTTGTTGCAGCCGTTTGCCGATGTATTCAAACTGCTTACCAAAGAACTCGTCGTGCCGGGTCAGGCCAACAAGGTGCTGTTTATCCTGGCACCTGTGGTCACCCTGATGCCGGCCTTGGCGGCTTGGGCGATTGTGCCGTTTGGCCCCGATCTGGTGCTTTCAAACGTCAATGCCGGCCTGCTTTACCTGATGGCCATCACCTCGGTGGGCGTCTATGGTGTCATCGTGGCGGGCTGGGCGTCCAACTCCAAGTACGCTTTTCTGGGTGCCATGCGTGCCGCGGCCCAGATGGTGTCTTACGAACTGGCTATCGGCTTTGTCATGATTACCGTGTTGCTGGTGTCGGGCTCGCTCAATGTCAGTGAAATCGTCTGGGGTCAAGATCGCGGTACGTTTGCCGATAATGGCCTGAATTTCCTGTCCTGGAACTGGCTGCCCTTGTTGCCGCTGTTTGTCATTTATGTGGTGTCGTGCGTGGCCGAAACCAACCGTCATCCGTTCGACGTGGTTGAAGGTGAGTCTGAAATCGTTGCCGGGCACATGGTCGAATACTCCAGTACGGCGTTCGCGCTGTTCTTCCTGGGCGAATACGCCAACATGATTCTGTTGTCGGCAATGGCGTCAATCATGTTCCTGGGGGGCTGGTTGCCGCCCATCGATATCGCGCCGTTTACCTGGGTTCCGGGCTGGCTTTGGCTGGGTATCAAGACGTTCTGCGTGGTGTCGTTGTTCATTTGGTTCCGCGCCACTTTCCCGCGTTATCGCTACGACCAGATCATGCGTCTGGGCTGGAAAATTTTCATTCCACTTACCGGTATCTGGTTGCTGATCGTTGCGATCTGGATGCAAACGCCATGGAATATCTGGCAATAAAAGATGGCAGGGGTTAATTATGGAAGCGATTAAAGATTTTTTCGGCAGTTTGCTGCTCTCGGAAATGCTCAAGGGTATGCGCCTGACCGGCAAGTACTTTTTCAAGCGCAAGGTCACCTTGCGCTACCCGCAAGAAAAGACGCCTGCCTCGCCACGATTCCGTGGCTTGCACGCCTTGCGTCGTTATCCGAACGGCGAAGAACGTTGCATTGCCTGTAAATTGTGCGAAGCTGTTTGCCCGGCCATGGCGATCACCATCGAGTCGGAAGAACGTGCCGATGGTTCGCGTCGAACAACGCGCTACGACATTGATCTGACCAAATGCATTTTTTGCGGGTTTTGCGAAGAAAGCTGTCCGGTCGATTCAATTGTCGAAACGCATATTCACGAGTATCACGGTGAAAAGCGTGGCGACCTGTACTTCACCAAAGACATGTTGCTGGCTGTGGGTGACCGCTACGAGCCCGAAATTGCCGCCCGTCGCGCCGCCGATGCGCCTTACCGTTAATACCAGGGCCCCAAGACCATGACATTTTCTACTGTCCTGTTTTATCTGCTGGCCATAGTGCTGGTGGTTGCGGCGCTCCGTGTCATCACGGCGCCCAACCCCATTACGGCTGTTCTCAACCTTATCCTGGCGTTCTTTACGGCCGCCATGCTCTGGATCCTCATCGGCGCTGAATTCCTCGGCCTGTTGCTGGTGCTGGTGTATGTCGGTGCGGTAATGGTGCTGTTCCTGTTCGTCGTCATGATGATCGATGTGCGCTCGGAAAGCTTGCGTACGGGCTTCAAGGCCTATTTGCCGGCGGGTTTGTTCGTTGGTCTGATCATGGTGCTGGAAATGGCCTTCGTGCTGGGCAAGACCTGGTTTGATGCGGGTGAGCCTGCCCTGCAAGGTGCCGACTACAACAACACCAAAGCCCTTGGCGAACTGATGTACACCGACTATGTTTTTGCGGTTGAAATCGGTGCGGTCATATTGCTGGTGGGCATGGTGGCGGCCATCGCGTTAACGCTACGCAAGCGCCGTGATGTCAAACACAACAACCCGTCCGAACAGGTCAAAGTACGCGCCAAAGATCGCGTGCGTCTGGTCAGTGTGCCTTCGCAAACCGAAGCACCGTCCAAGGAGTCTTCCCAATGACGATTACGCTTGCGCATTACCTTATTCTGGCCGCCATCCTGTTCTGTATCGGGGTGTTCGGATTCTTTGTGAATCGTCGCAACCTGCTGATCCTGCTCATGTCCATCGAGCTTATCCTGTTGTCGGCCAATATCAATTTTGTGGCGTTTTCCACCTGGTTCGGTGAGGCATCCGGGCAGGTTTTCGTGTTCTTCATCCTTACCGTGGCAGCTGCCGAAGCTGCCATTGGTCTGGCCATTCTGGTGTTGCTGTTCCGTAACCTCAATACCATCAATGTCGAAGAACTTGATCACCTTAACGGTTGATGGGTAGCCAATTATGAGTTCAACCAATTTATATCTTCTGATTGCGCTTGCGCCTCTGGCCGGTGCCCTGGTTTCGGGTTTGTTCGGAACCGGGTTCCTGGGGCGTCAGGTGGGTCGCAGCGGGGCGCACCTTATCACCATCCTGGGTGTGCTGGTGTCGTTTATCGGCTCGGTCATGGTGCTGTTTCAGGTACTTGACGGTCATACCTTCGATGGCACGGTATACACCTGGAACGCCATTGGCACGGTCAACATTGAAATCGGCTTCCTGATCGACAGCCTGTCGGCCTTAATGATGGTTGTCGTGACGTCGGTGTCCCTGATGGTGCATATTTACACCATTGGTTACATGGCCGATGACCCTGGCTACCAGCGTTTCTTTTCGTATATTTCGCTGTTCACGTTCTCGATGCTGATGCTGGTCATGTCCAACAACATGCTGCAGCTGTTTTTCGGCTGGGAGGCGGTGGGCCTGGTGTCGTACCTGCTGATTGGCTTCTGGTATACAAAACCCACAGCCATTTTCGCCAACATGAAGGCCTTTCTGGTCAACCGTGTGGGTGACTTTGGTTTCATTCTGGGTATTGGCCTGCTGTTTGCCTACACGGGCAGCATGCACTATGGCGAGGTGTTTGCCAAAACCGGTGAATTATCGACTACGGTGTTCCCGGGTACCGACTGGCAGTTGCTGACAGTGGCCTGTATCTGTCTTTTCATTGGTGCCATGGGTAAATCGGCACAGGTGCCCCTGCACACCTGGCTGCCCGACTCCATGGAAGGCCCCACACCAATTTCCGCACTGATTCACGCGGCCACCATGGTGACTGCGGGTATCTTTATGGTCGCGCGTTTTTCGCCAGTATTCGAACTGTCGTCCACCGCCTTGTCGTTCATTATTGTCATCGGCTCGATCGGTGCCTTGTTCCTGGGCGTTCTGGGCATCATTCAAACCGACATCAAGCGCGTGGTGGCGTATTCCACACTGTCGCAGCTGGGCTACATGACGGTGGCCCTGGGGGCATCGGCCTATTCGGTGGCCATTTTCCACCTCATGACGCACGCGTTTTTCAAGGCACTGTTGTTCCTGGGGGCTGGTTCGGTCATTATCGGCATGCACCACGACCAGGACATCCGCAACATGGGTGGCTTGCGCAAGTACATGCCCATCACATGGATCACCTTCCTGATCGGTACCCTGGCACTGGTTGGTACACCGTTCTTCTCGGGTTTCTATTCAAAAGAAAACATCATTGAAGCGGCTGGTGCCGCCAATGTCTGGGGGGCAACGTTTGCCTACTACGCTACGCTTATTGGCGTGTTCGTCACTTCGCTGTACTCGTTCCGTGTGTATTTCCTGGTGTTCCATGGCAAGCCCCGTTTCGATACCGAAGGTCATGCTCATGCGGCGCATGGTCACGATGATCACGGCCATCATGGTGGCACGCCCCACGAATCACCATGGGTGGTTACTTTGCCCTTGGTGCTGCTGGCCATTCCGTCCGTCATTGCCGGTATTCTGGTCATCGACCCGCTGCTGTTCGGTAACTTCTTCCAGGGCGTTATCACTGTGCTGCCCGAGCATCCGGCCATGGCCGAGCTGGCCTCGCACTGGCATGGCTGGGTAGCTTACGCCTTGCACGGCTTTGTCACGGTGCCATTCTGGCTGATGATCGCCGGTCTGGCAGTGGCCTGGTATTGCTATATGGTCAACCCCAAGGTGCCGACCGCCATCAAGCGCAGCCTGTCTGGCATCAATACCATTCTTGAAAACAAGTATTACGCCGACTGGTTCAATGAACAGGTGTTGTCGCGCGGTGCGCGCTGCCTTGGCCGTGGCTTGTGGCAAGCAGGTGACCGTGGCCTGATCGACGGGTTGCTGGTCAATGGCAGCGCCCGTCTTGTGGGCATGGTTGCAGCCATCAGCCGTCACTTGCAGTCCGGCTACATTTATCACTATGCCTTTGCCATGATCATCGGCATCCTGGCGTTCTTAACCTTTTTTGTACTGACGGTTCAATGATGGCTAGCGATATGGCGTCTTCAACTACTCCTTGGCTCACACTGTCGATTTTCGTTCCGATCATCGCCGGCCTGATTGTGCTGCTGATCGGTCGCGATGAGCGTAAATGCCTGACGCGCTGGCTGTCGTT